>JAKSPP010000190.1 GCA_024404735.1 Oscillospiraceae bacterium
GATTGTGCCGTCCTGCCAATGCTCTGCCTCATTCGGAGCAGGAATACGCATACTGTTAAGGCGCTTTGCAATAGCACCCATACCGAGTTTATGATAAGAGCCGTCCTCCTGCTTTTCCCCGGTGGTATAAAGTTGGAAGATGAAACGGACTATATCAACCTCCGCCTCGACGGGACGCAGGGTAAATCCCTTGTCGTGTTCGATACGGATACGCTCATAGCCATACGGCGCACGGGAGGCGACATACTTTCCCTCTTTGACGGAAGCGAGCCGACCCCTCTGCAAACGGCGGTTAATGGTTTTATATTCCCGCCGGGACATAAAAAGACCGAACTCAAAGTATTCCTCGTCAAACTCGTCATTCGGGTTATACTCTTTCAGCGGAGTTATTATTTTTGTATCAGAGTATTTGAATGTTTGAGCGACAATCCCCTGGTCTATTGTATCGCCACGGGCAAGACGCTCGACCTCCATAACAAGGACACCGTCCCACGCCCCTTGCTCAACCTCGGAAAGAAGCTGCTGCATAACGGGACGGGCGGCAATGGTTTCGCCGGAAACAATTTCACGGTATATTTGGGTAACGTCCAACTTCCGACGCTTTGCAAGTTCAAGGAGGGCTGTTATATGACGGGAGAGGGTTTCCCCCTCGCCGTGAGCCTCTGCCTCGACATCGGCACGGGATTTACGGACATAAAGACAATACGGCAAGTACAATCACCTCCAAAGATAAAAGCCGCCCGGAGGGGCGGCAGGGTTAAGTATTATTGTTGCCCCAATCGACAAGAATTATGTTGCCTTTCTTTCCGATAATCCGAGGTCGCCTTTTTTAACCTCAAAAGCCGTGTCAATATCGGCTTGCATAAGTTTATCAAGGACGACACAGACATCTGTTTTCAGACCGTTTTGCAGAGCCATAAGTTCGGACAGGAGCAGAGGGTCAGTAATCTGTCCGTCGCAACTGTCAATGTTATTGCGAATATCGGCACGGACTCTCTGTAAGAGAGCGAACAACTCGGCATAAAGGTCAAGCCGGACATCGTTTTTCTTCTGCATATCACGGGACAGCAGGACATAGAAACTATCATAGATT
>JAKSPP010000191.1 GCA_024404735.1 Oscillospiraceae bacterium
GCCCCGCGAACGCCTTCCTCGGCAGGCTGGAAGATGAACTTGACAGTGCCGTGGAGCTTATCCCGGAGGGAGCAGAGAACCTTTGCCGTTCCAATGCCGGAGGCAATGTGCCCGTCATGGCCGCAGGCGTGCATAACGCCCTCATTCTCCGAGCGAAAACCGCATTTTGCGGGATAATGCCCCTCTCCCGAATTTTCTATGATGGGCAGGGCATCGATATCAAAGCGCATTGCGACAGTGGGTCCCTCACCGCAGCGGAGAATGCCGATAACTCCCGTCATTCCGCCCTTAGTAGAGGGGAGAAATTCGGGGTCTGCCCCGTTTTCCCCGGCCCATTTATAGTGCTCTTCAAGAACGGCATCCGAGGGAACGCCCATTCTGGCCGCCCTTTCGCAGACAGCTTCTCCGATTAATACCTCATCGCAGCCGAACTCCTTTAGCTTTCGTGCAATAAGAGATGCCGTGCGCATTTCCAGCCAGCCAAGCTCGGGATGACTGTGAATATCTCTTCTGAAGGCAATTATTTCCTCTGCCGCCTCATCTGCGGCAGTCTTAATCTGCGTAAAAATAGGGTTAAACCGAGAAGCCATTGTGTGTCCCATCCTTAACTTAAACTGTTTTTTATATTATAGTTAAATTCGGCAGAATTATCAATAGGCGGATGCAGAGATTAATCCCACGGCCTGAGAGCACTTATAAAATCACGAAAATCTGACTTGATTTAATTAAAAAAGTGTGATAATATATCTCGTCGGTTATCCGGGTGTAGTTTTATTTTTCCGGGTGTAGCGCAGCTAAATAGCGCAAACAGACAAAAATTAAAAATGTATTTCCGGGTGTAGCGCAGTTGGTAGCGCGCTTGGTTTGGGACCAAGATGCCGCAGGTTCGAATCCTGTCACTCGGACCACAGAAGGGCTCATATTTTGATAGAATATGAGTCCTTCTTTTATGTTTACATATTATTCTATGCCTCAAAAGTTGCCAATCAGAACCGTCCCCGATGACACTATATGCCAAAAGATTTCTACACAGTTTTGCCATCTCCTCAGAGCTTTCCTTACAGCCGCCTTTTATCCAT
>JAKSPP010000192.1 GCA_024404735.1 Oscillospiraceae bacterium
TGTTTCGGGTCTTACCCCCTCCAAGCTGGATGAAGATTCCGGACTGTTCAAGGGCTAAACCCTCATTATGATAACTGCCGTGGCGTTTACGGCTTAGGCAATAGATAAAGATTTTACCCCCACACTTTACCGTATGGCAACAAAGGGCATAAACTTTACCGATTATTATCAGCCTGCTTCTGCGGGAGCTACGGGCGGCGAATATCAGAATATATTCGGTCTGCTCCCGAGCGAGGGCGGCAAGTCCTTTAAGAAAACCGTAAACTACAATAACTATTTCACCATGGGCAAGCAGCTTAACCGCCTAGGTTACTTCGGTCAGGCATTTCATAACAATTCCTATACTTTCTATGACCGCAATAAAACCCATGTAAATTTGGGCTACAGCGCCGGCTTTATGGGCTACGGCAACGGTATGGAGGAGTATGTTAAAAACTGCTGGCCGCAGAGCGACCTTGAAATGATGCAGGGAACATTCCCGCTCTACTCTGATAAGGAGCATTTCAATATTTACTATATGTCGGTAAGCGGCCATAATAACTATAACCTCTCGGGCAACAGCATGACCAAGAAGAATTGGGAATATATCAATTCCTTTGATAAGCTTTCCGGTTATTCTGATACCGTTAAGGGCTATTTCGCGGCAAATGTTGAGCTCGATAAGGCAATGGAATATCTTATCGGCGCTCTTGAGGAAAAAGGCCTTGCAAACGATACCGTAATCTGCATTTCGGCAGACCATTTCCCGTACGGACTTGATGCCAACGGCAAGCTCGGCAATATGCCTTATCTTTCGGAGCTTTACGGTTATAATGTTACAACCATAATGAACCGCGACCATAACCGCCTGATTCTCTGGAGCGGCTGTCTTGAGGATAAAGAGCCGATTATAGTTTCCTCGCCCACCTTCAGTCTTGATATCGTGCCCACTCTTTCAAACCTTTTCGGAACGGAATTTGATTCCCGTTTCTTCCCGGGCAGAGATGTTTTCTCGGATGCCGAGGCGCTCGTTTTCAACTCGGGTTACGATTGGAAAACCGATTTGGGCACTTACACTTCCTCTACCGGTAAG
>JAKSPP010000193.1 GCA_024404735.1 Oscillospiraceae bacterium
GTGGGATTTTGCCTTATAGCCTTCACCTGAACAAGGGTGAGTTTGCTATTGCGGCTTTCCTCCCCAGTTGGAATATGATGCAGTCCATTTTCATAGGCGTGGCGTGCATTGTAAGAAGCATTACACCACTCTAGATTCTCCCTTGAATTATTCGTCCGATCTCCATCCTTGTGATTGATAATTGGATAGTTCTTCGGGTTTTCTAGAAAAAGTGAGGCTACTAGCCTATGAATAAATGCCCTTTTCCCCGGAGCTCCCAATTGCACCCTCAAATAACCAGTTCTGTTCTTTTGAGGTACAATAGGCTTCAAGTATCTAGTGCTAACCACCGTGCCTTTATCCGAGCACAAGTAATTGTGCCTTGAACTCTTCTAAACTCCTCTCCTTTCTCCAGGTGCTCCTGAATAAAGAGAGTTATCTTATCTTTCTCTTTTGTCATTCTGTCTTGTCTAACTTTACCTTGTTCCTTTTTCTTAATCCTGCACCAGCACGTACTTGGCGCAAGGCTCTCCCGTGGCGTCCGGCACTATCTCCGTCCTTATGTCGAGATGATACTTGTGCCTGAGGTCGAAAATCCTCGCGCTCAGACGGTAGCACCCGAACATCAGGTACGCCTCGCTAGGGGTTATGCTCCCGTGCTTCTCAAGCCACAGCCTTATCAGTTTTATGTGGGTCAGCCTCGCCTCTATCCGGCGGGCGGCCTCCTCTCTAGTCTCCTTTCTCATTTTTTAGCCCTTTTTTCTCGTCTTTCGACTTTGGTCAATACATTTGCCATCTTTCTCGCATAATTGTAAATCTGGTGGTCTTTTCGCCCCTCCTTGGCCATTATGAGGACGCAGAGCCGTCTCATATCCCTGTGCTCGGCGTCGGTGAGGGTCTTAGCCATGCTAGAAAGGGAGGTCATCGGTTATCGCGGGAACCGGGGCGGGAGCTGGTGCCGGGGCCGCCTGGGGTCTGTACTGGGCCTGCTGACCCTCCGCCCTCTGCCCGTCCTCCTTCCTTCCGCGGAGCTGGGTGACTGACACCTTGATGTCCGTGACGTAC
>JAKSPP010000194.1 GCA_024404735.1 Oscillospiraceae bacterium
CATCGGAGGGTACGGCCTCGCCTTTTGCAAGTCTGTTCTCAAGCGTAAGTCCGTTTACATCTCTGAGCTCTACCCTTCCGGATGCTATCTCCGTTTCAAGCAGTTTCTCCGCCACTCGTCTTGCCGTCTCAAAGATGACGGGACCTATACCGTCTCCGGGCACGAGTCCGATGACCGTGGTCTTCTCATCAGAAGCTATGCCGTCTTTCACACCGTCTTCCATCGAGAGCTGTCTCTCGAGCTGTGCGGTGATCAGCTTCCTGAAACTCTCGACTGCTTTATCTATATAAATGTCATAGTTATTCATGTGTTTTCCTCTCTTGTGAAATTGAGAAGACCACCGGCTCTCAGCATACTGAGCTGCCTTTCAGTAAAGGAACATGTGAGGCGGATCTTCCTTCCGCCGCAAAGAAGTACGGGGTCTCCTTTTTCCAGTGAGGCGTCCAGGCCCTCAAGTACTGCTTCGTCACCTGTATCTATGAGGTCATAATCTGCCGGATCTGCGAAAGTGAGGGGGAGTATTCCCGCATTGACCAGATTCGCCGCGTGTATCCTTGCAAAGCTCTTTGCAATGACCGCCCTTACTCCGAGATAAAGAGGAACAAGCGCAGCATGCTCTCTGGAAGAGCCTTGACCATAGTTTGTTCCGCCTATTATTATGCTCTCGCCGTACTCCTTCGCTCTCTGCGAGAAGGAGGGATCGCATACCTCAAAGCAGAATGCAGACAGTTTGGGCACATTGCTCCTGAAAGGAAGGATCTTGGATCCGGCAGGCATTATATGGTCTGTAGTTATATTATCCCCTACTTTTAATATAACTTTACCGCTAATATCTGATTTAATTCCCGGATTAATTGGAAGAGGCTTAATATTGGGTCCTCTTACAATTTCCACATCTTTTCCGTCATCCGCCGGCTTAACAATAAAAGGGACTGTGAACTGCTTCACTGCTGCCAGATACTCTTCTATATCCGCAACCTTGAAAAATTTAGGGATTGGTACCCCTGCCTGTTTTAGTGCAGCTCTCATCTCAGCCTTATTT
>JAKSPP010000195.1 GCA_024404735.1 Oscillospiraceae bacterium
CGGGTTGCCGTGATATTCATAACCCGCATGGAGGACGGAAAGACCATAAACGAAGGTCTCTGCCTCAAATGTGCCAAGGACATGAATATCAAACCCGTAAACGATATGATGGAAAAGATGGGCATAGGTCCCGATGATTTGGATAACATATCCAATGAAATCTCCGAAATGATGGAGGATGAAAATTTCTCCGAGGGCGGTGCTGCATCCTTGGGCGGAATGCTCGGCAATATCTTCAACAGTGCCGCAATGGAAACTGCCGCAGAGGAGGATGCCGCTGAGGACGAATCTCCGGATGAATCGGATGCCGACGGCGAAAAGAAGAAAAAACCGAAAAAGAGAAAATTCCTTGACGGCTACTGCATAAATCTCACCCAGAAGGCAAGAGACGGCAAGATTGACAATATCGTGGGCAGAAACGAGGAAATATTCAGAGTGGTGCAGATACTGAACCGACGCACCAAGAATAACCCCTGTCTTATCGGTGAGCCGGGCGAGAGCAAAACCGCCATCCCCGAAGGGCTTGCCAAGAGAATTGCAGAGGGAGATGCCCCCGCAAGACTGCTTGACAAGGAGGTCTATCTGCTTGACCTTACTGCGCTTGTGGCAGGCACGCAGTTCAGAGGTCAGTTTGAAAGCCGCGTAAAGGGGCTTATTGAAGAGATAAAGAAGGTAGGCAACATAATCCTCGTGATAGACGAGGTGCATACCCTTGTGGGCACGGGGGATGCTGAGGGCTCAATGAACGCCGCGAACATGCTTAAGCCTGCCCTTTCAAGAGGTGAAATACAGGTAATAGGCGCTACCACCCTTGCCGAATATAGAAAGTATATCGAAAAGGATGCTGCATTGGAGCGCCGTTTTCAGCCGATTATCGTGGAGGAGCCGTCCATTGAGGATGCCGTGCAGATGCTTGAGGGCATCAAGAAGCATTATGAGCAGTATCACGGCCTTGTTATTCCCGATGAAATAGTAAGAAAGGCGGTAAGTCTTTCCGAAAGGTATCTTACCGACAGATTCCTGCCCGATAAGGCGAT
>JAKSPP010000196.1 GCA_024404735.1 Oscillospiraceae bacterium
TGAATAACCGGAGGAACAATGGTAAAAGATACTGAAGTAAATATGATGCACGGCGCAGGAGGAGAGGTCATGGGAGAGCTCCTTCAGACGCTTACCGCTTTTAAGAACAACAATGCAGGAGGCATCGGCCTCGAGTCCCTTGATGACGGCTCCACCTTTGAGATCGGAGGAAAGACCGTTGTTTTAACGACAGACGGTCATGTGGTAAAGCCGCTCTTCTTCCCGGGAGGAGACATCGGACGCATTGCGGTTTCCGGAACTATCAATGATTTATCCGTTATGGGGGCACGCCCGATTGCCTTAACCTGCGGAATGGTCATCGAAGAAGGATTCCCGATTGAAAACCTGCAAAAGATTGTTGAGTCGATGGACAAAGCCTTAGGCGAGGTCGGAGCCGCTGTTATCACCGGAGACACCAAGGTTGTTGAGAGAGGAAGCCTTGACGGAATTGCCATCAACACTGCAGGTGTCGGTGTTATCGACCATTATGTTATCCGCGACAAAAGCCTGAAACCGGGCGACAAAATAATTGTCTCAGGCACCATCGGCGACCATGGAATGGCAATTATCACCTACCGTGAGGGATTCGACTTAGGCGAGCAGTTAAAGTCCGATGTAGCGCCTCTCTGGAAGATGATTGAAGGAGCAATCAAAGCAGGCGGAGACGGTGCAATCCATGCAATGAAAGATCCGACCCGCGGAGGATTTGCCGCATGCATCAATGAGATGGCGCGCAAGGCAGGTGTAAAGGTTGTTGTGCACGAAGAGGATATGCCAATCAGAGAAAGTGTTGCCTCCGCCGGAGCGCTCCTTGGAATCCTGAAGCGGCGGACGCTGTGCTTGCCGCATTAAAGTCCCACCCCTATGGAAAGAATGCAAAAATCGTAGGCGAAGTCGTGGAAGGCTCAGGCGTTGTAATGCTTACAAGAATCGGAAGCGAGCGGTTCATTGAACCCCCGATGGGCGACCCGGTTCCGAGAGTTTGCTAAAAAAAAGATTTTTTTTTATTTTTATATTTTTTACTCTTCCATTGCCT
>JAKSPP010000197.1 GCA_024404735.1 Oscillospiraceae bacterium
GCTCCTCCGTTCTCTCGCGCATTCTCTTCTCTTCCTTGTAGTTGATACGGAACGTATCGGTGAAGAAGTTGCCCTTCATATGAAGGTGCATTGCGATAAGCACGTTGTCGAACACGGTCTGCTCCTTGAACAGACGGATGTTCTGGAAGGTGCGCGCCATGCCCATGGCGGTAATTTTATCGGGGGTATTGTAAACAAGCTTCTTATACTTGCCCTTGGATCCGCCCGCATAGAGCTTTTTCATTTTGCCGGTGGGATAGCCCTCGGCGATTACCTTGTCAAGGAAGGTAACTCTGCCGTTGGTAACCTCGTAAACGCCGGTGATGCCGTTGAAGGCGGTGGTTTTGCCTGCGCCGTTGGGGCCGATAAGGGATACTATTTCGCCCTCGTTTATTTCCATGGAGAAATCGTTTACAGCTACAACGCCGCCGAACTGCATGGTGAGGTTTTCAACCTTAAGAACATTATTTGCCATTCTTCTTTACCTCCTTTTTCTTTTTTCCGGTAAAGAGCTTTGCAATGCCGTCCCACGAAAATTCCTTGTTGCCCATGATGCCCTTGCGGAAGAAGAGCACGACCACCATGAGTATTACGGAGAATACAACCATGCGGAAGCCGCTCTTGAGCAGGGGTATCTGGAAGTTGCCGATATAGGTGGTTTCATCAAGGAAGCGGAGCAGCCATTCCTTGGCGAAAATAACAAGGAATGCGGAGATAACAGAGCCGGTAACCGAGCCCATGCCGCCGATAACGACGATGAGCAGGATGAAATAGGTTGCGCTGGCCAGAGGACAGGTGGTGGAGGATACTGCGCCGAGGAACATGGCAAGCAGCGCACCGCCGATACCCGAGAAGAAAGCGCTTACGGTAAAGGAAATCTGCTTATGCTTGGAAAGGTTTATGCCCATTGCCTCTGCGGCTACCTCGTCGTCTCTTATGGCCTTGAAGGCTCTGCCGTAGGAGGAGTTTATACGCCGCACGATAATGGCAATGCAGATTGCCACCACG
>JAKSPP010000198.1 GCA_024404735.1 Oscillospiraceae bacterium
ACGGTTACCCAGGCGCATTCGGGAGCAAAGCCCTCAACATGGTCCTTTTCTTTCTGCAGCAGGCTTTCGGGGATAAGCATGGGCATGGAAACGTTCTCATGACCGTGTTCCTTGAACTTTTTATCCAGAATTGCCTGAATATTTTCCCAGATTGCATAGCCGTAGGGACGCAGGATAAACAGGCCCTTAACGCCGGAATAATCGACGAGCTCCGCCTTGGTGCAAACGTCGGTAAACCACTGGGCGAAATCCTGCTCCATATCGGTTATCTGTTCGACTTTCTTCTCTTTTGCCATTGTAAATTCTCCTTTGCTGCCAGAGGCCTTCCTCCAGCATTATTTAACCAATATAGTTTATTAAAATTGCCTCCTAATGTCAATAGGGCAAAAGTGTTGCCATTCGGTAAACTTTTGTGGGGGAACTTGACCTCGTAAACTATTTAGAATATAATTATCCTGATGAAATATGTAAATACTGATACTGCGAGGTGACGCGTATTAACAGACAGCAATATATGGGCGAACTCTCCAAGCTCCTGACGTTCATGTTCAAGGAGGACAAGGAAGATATCCTGCATTATTACAACGAGCTGCTGGATAGCGCAGATAACGAACAGGCTTTGCTGGAGGAATTCGGTTCTCCCACCAAGCTTGCGGTCACAATTTCCAGAAACTATCGCCGTGAAGAGCGTAAGCTGGCTGTGGAGTCTGATTCCAAGACCGATGTGAAAGAAAAAGCCGAGTTTACCCCCATTACCCCCGCGGCTCCCATGGAAGATGAAGATGAGGAGCCTGTCGAGGAGCCTGAAGAAAAAATCGAAACCGCAGATGAAGCAGACGGCAGTCTTGATGAGGTGATTATTGCTCCTACGGAAGAAGCACCCATTGAGGAGGAAGCTCCCGCTGAAGAGGAAGCTCCCGCCGAAGAGGAAACTCCTGCTGAGGAGAAAACTCCTGCTGAGGAGGAAGCTCCCGCTGAAGAGGAAGCCCCTGCCGAAGAGG
>JAKSPP010000002.1 GCA_024404735.1 Oscillospiraceae bacterium
TCGTCAAAAAAAGGGAGTCCTGCAAAATTTCTCATTTTGCAACACTCCCTTTTTTATCATCATAATTAACATACTATAATATTATATATAATATTTTTTTTATTTGCTTTTTTCAGACAATTATGGTATTATAAATTGCTTATATATTAGAATACGGGAGGACTGTAAATGGCAGCCATAAATTCCTTTGAAGATATATGGAATACCCTTCTGGGTAAACTTGAAAACAAGTACTCACAAACTGCAATGGACACATGGTTCAAGACCTGCAGACCCATTGATATGTCAAACGACTGCTTCATAGTAGCTGTTGATTCCTCCTTTCAGCAGAAAATATTAAAGGAGCGCTTCAACGATTTTGTTGAAGAGCAGCTCTCCGATATTTTTTCCGTCCCCATGACGGTTAAATATATCCTTGAGGACGAGGTTGAGGAATATCTTGACTCAAGGGAAAGCGACAACAGCATACTTCCCGCCATGGACGGATATACCTTTGCAAACTTCATCGTCGGAAACTCAAACAAGTTTGCCCACGCCGCCGCCATTGCCGTTTCAAAAAACCCCGGAGGAAAGGCAAACAATCCTCTTTACATTTACGGAAACTCCGGCCTCGGCAAAACTCATCTTCTTCTTGCAATAGGCTCTGCGGTACACGAGAGCAAGCCCAACGCAAAAATAGAATATATAAAGGGCGATGACTTCCTTACCGCCATGGTTAAGTCTATTCAGACAAATACAACAGAGGAATTCAGACACAAATTCAGAGAATTAAATCTTCTTCTGGTTGACGATATTCACTTCATTGTCGGCAAGGAAAGAACTCAGGAAGAATTTTTCCACACCTTCAATCAGATTTACGAATCCGGCGGTCAGATTGTTATCACCTGCGACCGTCCTCCCAGAGATATGCCTACTCTTGAGGACCGTCTTAAGACACGCTTTGAATGGGGCATTATTCAGGAAATAACCAAACCCGATTACGAAACAAGAACAGCCATTCTTAAAAACAAGGCTTCTCAGCTTGGCATGCAGATTCCCGACTGGGCCGTTGATAAAATTTCCACCAAGGTAACGGATAACATAAGAAAAATCGAAGGAGTTGTAAAAAAACTCTCCGCTTATGTTTCTCTGAATAATGAAATTACCCCTGAAAATGTGGATCTGGCAATGGCAGATGTTATAAGAAACGGAGGATACACCCCAAATCCGGAGCTTATAATCGATGAGACAGTCAAATACTACGGTATCACAAAGGAAGAAATCTTTTCAGCCAACAGAGCCAAAAACATCAAAACTCCCCGTCAGGTTGCAATACACCTTATAAGAGCTCTCACAGACTCAACTCTTGAAGAAATAGGAAAGCTCTTCAACCGCTCCCATTCCACTATAAACAGTGCTCTCGATGCATTTCAGAAGAGACTCAGTGAGGAAACGGAGCTTCGCAACTGTGTAAGGGACATAACCTCAAATATAAACTCAAGACAGTAACATCCGAGAATATTATTTTCGACAAAAAATTGTTGAAAACTCAAAATTGTTCAAAACCTTAAAAAATCCGAAAAAAGTTTAAAACGGTTTTCAGAAGGTTTTCGACAGCTTTTCGAAATTTGAAAACGGCATAAAATAACGGCTTATACGGGTTTTCGACAAAAAAATCCTCTACTACAAATACTACTAAATTTTTAAAATATATTTACTTACATATAAGCATCGGAGGCTATAAATATGAATTTTACCTGCTTTTCAAATGACCTCAAGGAAAAAATAGCAGTTGTATCAAGAGCAGCGGCTCCAAAGAGCACAAATCCCGCACTGGAGGGTATAAAAATAGATGCAGAGGGCGACAGAATCTGCTTTACCGGCTACGATATGAAGCAGGGAATTTACAGCAGTATTCCCGGTGACGTTAAGGAAGCCGGAAATATAGTCGTTAATGCAAAGCTTCTTTCAAGCGTTGTAAGGTCCCTTCCCGACGGAATGGTAAACTTTGCCCTTGACGGAGAAGCAATCAAGGTTACCTGCTCCAAATACGAGTCCCGCCTTGTAAAAATAGATGCCTTTGATTATCCCGCACTGCCTGAGGTAAAGAAGGGAACAGGCATCAAGCTTCCCTCCGATGTTCTCTCACAGATGATAAGACAGACTGTTTTTGCCGTATCCGACAATGAAACACGCCCCGTATATGTGGGAGAGCTTTTCTCGAGTTCCGAGGGCGAGCTCACTATGGTTGCCATCGACGGCTTCCGCCTTGCCGTAAGAAAGGAGCCCGTTTCCTTCAGTGAGGATATTTCCTTTATAGTTCCGGGAACAGCTCTTTCCGAGATTGAAAAAATCTGTTCCTATTCCGAGGATGTTGAAATAGACATCTCCGACAGACATATTCTCTTTACCGTAGGCTCCTTTGTACTTATTACAAGACGCATTGACGGAGATTTCCTGGATTACAGAAAAACTCTTCCCCAGAGCTTTGCAATAAAATGGGTTGCAGACAAGGGTGAGTTCCTTTCCGCAGTTGAAAGAGTATCCATTCTCATTGATGACAAGGCAAAGGCTCCCCTGCGCTGCACCTTCTCCGAGGGCTCACTTTACCTCTCCGGTCTTTCCGGCTCCGGTAAGGCAGATGATGTATGCACCATTGACGGAAACTTCCCCGATTTAACCGTCGGCTTCAACAGCAGCTATCTTATCGATATTCTTAAGGTAATTCCCACCGACAAAATTCAGATATGCATGAATACCGCAGTATCACCCTGCGTCATCACATCCGCCTCCGATGATGACAGCTTTGTATATATGCTTCTGCCCGTAAGACTCGGCAAGCAGTAAAGGGAGAAATAAGATGACAGAAATTGAAATTCATTCCGAATTTATTAAGCTTGATTCCTTTCTTAAGTTTGCAGGCTGTGTCGGTACCGGCGGTGAAGCAAAAACAGTTGTTTCAGACGGACTTGTAAAGGTAAACGGCGAAATCTGCACAATGAGAGGAAAGAAGCTTTATCCCGGAGATACGGTTTCTTTCGGAAACGAGACCCTTAAGGTAACAAAAGAAGGCTAAATGACTGTAAATAAAATTCGTCTCAGGGGATATCGCAATTACGAGGACGAAACTGCGGAATTTTCCCCTAAGATAAATGTTATCTGCGGAAAAAACGCCCAGGGAAAAACCAATCTTCTTGAGGCAGTATATCTTCTCGGCTGCGGAAAAAGCTTCAGGGCCTCCTCCGATAAGGAGCTTATCCGTTTCGGAGAGCTTTCGGCGGAAATAAATGCCGAATTTTCATCTGAAAAATCATGCGGGAAAATAGATATGCTTTTAAGGCCCGGTCTTGCAAAGCAGATTAAGAAAAACGGCGCTAAAATCGGTATTACGGAGCTTCCGGAATATGTGAGAACAGTCCTTTTCTGCCCCGATGACCTGAGCATTATAAAAAGCGGCCCCGGTGAAAGGCGAATTCTGATGGACAGAGCTATCTGCCAGCTGCGCCCGGGCTACGCGGGGCTGATTTCCGATTACAGAAAAATTTTAGACAACAAGTCCAGCATTCTGAAAAACTACAGAGAAGACAAAAAAATGCTGTCCTATATGGACACGCTTTCCGATGCGATGTGCGTTCTGTCCGCAAGGATTGCCAGATACAGGGCGAGCTTTGTAAGAAGGCTGGGTGAAAATGCCGTTAATATTCATTCGGAATTTTCCGGCGTTTCGGAGAAGCTTTCTCTTTCATACAAAACGATTTCAACGGTTACAAATCCAGAGGGCGCGGAAACCGTTACCTACGAAGAAATAAAAAGGCGTATGAAGGAGCTTTACGAAAAGGAGCTTATGTTAGGGCAGAGCTTAGTCGGAATTCATAAGGACGACATTCTCATTTCCGTTAACGGACTTGACGCAAGAAGCTATGCTTCCCAGGGTCAGATGAGAACGGCCGCCCTTTCAATAAAGCTTTCCGAGAGAGAAATTCACTTTGCGGATACGGGAGAATATCCCGTACTTCTTCTTGACGATGTTCTTTCGGAGCTTGATAAAACAAGAAGAGATTTTATATTAAATCATATCGGCGACGGTCAGACGATAATAAGCTGCTGTGAGGAGGATATGTTCTCACAGACAGGCGGAAAAATCATTACCGTCTCCGAAGGAAAAATAAGCTGCTGATATGTATCTTCATATAGGAAACGATACCCTCATAAATAAAAAAGACATAGTGGCTGTATTCGACCTTGATAATTCATCCTGGTCCCATATAACAAGGGCTTACCTCACGAATGCCGAAAAAAACGGTGAGGTAATCAATGCAGCCGGTATGGAAATTCCCAGAAGCTTTGTTGTAACAAAAACCTTTGACGGAAAAAACAGGGTTTACCTCAGCGTTCTGGGATCAAAGACACTTCTTAAGAGAAGCCTGTCATAAAGAAAAAACAATCACAAGGCGGATTATTCCGCAGCAGATAGGAGCAAAGCAAATGTCCGAATTAACCGAAAAAAACCAAGCAGCATACGGCGCGGAACAAATTCAGGTCCTCGAGGGTCTTGAGGCAGTCCGTGTCAGACCCGGTATGTATATCGGCTCGACCTCTACCTCCGGTCTTCATCACCTTGTATATGAGATCGTCGATAACTCCATCGACGAGGCTCTTGCAGGCTACTGTAATGAGATAAACATTACAATCGAGCCCGGTGATATCATCGAGGTAAGAGATAACGGAAGAGGCATACCCGTTGATATCCAGCAGCAGACGGGAAAGCCCGCACTTGAGGTCGTTTATACGGTTCTTCACGCCGGCGGAAAATTCGGAGGCGGAGGCTATAAAATATCCGGTGGTCTTCACGGCGTCGGAGCCTCTGTTGTTAATGCACTTTCGGAGTGGCTTGAGGTCTGTGTTCATAAAAACGGCAATATTTACCGCATGGAATTTGCAAGAGGAAATATTGTAAAGCACATGGAGATAATAGGCGAAACGGACAGAACTGGAACCGTTGTCCGCTTTAAGCCCGACTCAACACTTTTCGACGATACCGTTTATAACTACGAAACCCTCTTTACCCGTATGAGAGAGCAGGCCTTCCTCAATGCAGGCATAAGAATCACACTTGAGGACAAGCGTGAGGGCAAGGAGCACAGAGATAATCTCTACTACGAGGGCGGAATAAAGCAGTTTATTGAGGATATAAACAAAAACAAAGAGCCTGTTCATTCCAAAATCATATACATGAAGACGGAGAGAGAGGACTCCATTGCAGAGCTGGCAATGCAGTACAACGACAGCTACAATGAATGTATATACTCCTTTGCCAATAACATTCATACCCCCGAGGGCGGTATGCATGAGACAGGCTTCAAAACGGCCCTTACCCGTGTTATTAATGCATACGGTAAAAAGAACAATCTCCTCAAGGAGGGCGACAGCCTTAACGGAGACGACTGCCGCGAGGGTCTTGCCTGCGTTATTTCCGTTAAGCTCACCAATCCCCAGTTTGAGGGCCAGACAAAGCAGAAGCTCGGAAACAGCGAGATAAGAACTCTCGTTGACAATATGATGCAGGAAAAGCTAACCGAGTTTCTTGAGGAAAATCCCTCGGCTGCAAGGGCAATAATCGAAAAGACTCTTAATGCCGCAAAGGCAAGAGAGGCTGCAAAGAAGGCAAGAGAGTCTGTCAGAAGAAAGACAGGCCTTGAGTCCGGACAGATGCCCGACAAACTCCGCGACTGCAATGAAAGAGACCCGGCTTTGACAGAGCTTTACATCGTTGAGGGAGACTCTGCAGGAGGCTCCGCAACTCAGGGAAGAGACTCCCGCTTCCAGGCAATCCTTCCCCTCTGGGGTAAGATGCTCAACGTTGAGAAGGCAAGAGCGGATAAGGTTTACGGAAATGATAAGCTCTCCCCCGTTATTGTTGCTCTTGGCGCCGGTATTGGCGATGAGTTTAATCTTGAAAAGCTGAGATATCATAAAATTGTAATTATGGCCGATGCCGATGTTGACGGAAGCCATATCAGAACTCTTCTTCTTACCTTCTTCTTCCGTTTTATGCGTCCTCTTATCGAAGAGGGCTATGTATATTCCGCCGTTCCTCCCCTTTACAAGCTTCAGAGAGGAAAAACAGTCAGGGTTGCATATTCCGATGAGGAGAGAGATGCGATTTCCGCAGAGATGAAGGGCGATAATCCAAATGCAAAGGTTGACATCAACAGATATAAGGGTCTTGGTGAAATGAACCCCGAGGAGCTCTGGGAAACAACCATGGACCCCACAAAGAGAACCCTTCGCAGAATTACCCTTCAGGACGCCGTAAGAGCAGACGAAATTTTCAATGTTCTTATGGGTGAGCAGGTTGAGCCCAGACGCGCCTTCATTGAGGAGAACGCAAAATACGCTCAGAACTTAAACTGATTTATTCGGAACAAGATACTGTTCTTTCGGAGATAAAAAATGGCAAAAAAGAAATCCAATGTTGATTATAAGCCCGAGGATATATTATTCCCCGAGCAGCGCATTGTAGAGTCCGAGCTTGTCGGAGAAATGAAAACAAGCTACATAGACTATGCAATGAGCGTTATAAAGGAGCGTGCTCTTCCCGACGTACGCGACGGCCTTAAGCCCGTTCACAGAAGAATCCTTTATTCCATGTACGAGGACGGTCTTACGGCGGAAAAGCAGCACAAGAAGAGCGCAACCACCGTCGGTAACGTTCTGGGTCGCTACCATCCCCATGGTGACGCATCCGTTTACGATGCTCTTGTTCGTCTTGCACAGAACTTCTCCATGAGAGAAATGCTCATTGACGGACACGGTAACTTCGGTTCTGTCGACGGTGACCCCCCTGCAGCCTACCGTTATACCGAAGCCAGAATGTCGAAAATAGCGGCAGAGCTTCTTTCGGATATAGATAAGGAAACCGTTGATTTCCTTCCCAACTTCGATGAATCCAGAATGGAGCCTCTGGTTCTTCCCGCACGCTTCCCCAACATTCTTGTTAACGGCTCCTCCGGTATTGCCGTAGGTATGGCAACAAATATTCCGCCTCATAATCTTCGGGAGACCATCGATGCCTGCGTATGCGTTCTGGATAATCCCGAGGCAGGGGTATCCGAGCTTATGGAGCATATGAAGGGCCCGGACTTCCCCACCAGAGGAATTATTATGGGCAGAAGCGGAATAAGAGCCGCTTTTGCAACAGGCCGCGGAAGAATCATAGTCAGGGCAAGAACAGAGTTTGAAGAGGTTAAGGACAGAACCAGAGTCATCGTTACGGAGCGGCCCTATCAGGTTAACACGAGAACTCTTAGTGCATCCATTGCCGACCAGGTTAAGGAAAAGCGTCTTGAGGGCATTTCCGACCTTCGTGATGAAAGCGGCAAGGAAGGCATGCGTATGGTTATAGAGCTTAAAAAGGACGCCAATGCACAGGTTGTTCTCAACAGGCTCTTTAAGCAGACCGCCCTTCAGAGCAGCTTTTCCGTCAATATGCTTGCTCTTGTTGATAATCAGACTCAGCCTAAGATTCTCAATCTTCGCGGTGTAATTGACGAATACATCTCCTTTCGCAAGGAGGTTGTTATAAGAAGAACAAAATACGAGCTCCGCAAGGCTCTTGAGAGGGCTCATCTCATCGAAGGTCTTCTTATTGCCGTTGATAATATCGACGAGGTAATAAGAATAATCCGCGAAAGCTACGACGATGCCAAGCAGAATCTTATGAACCGCTTCGGCGTTTCGGAGGTTCAGGCAAGTGCAATTCTCGATATGCGCCTTCGTGCTCTTCAGGGACTGGAGAGAGAAAAGCTTCAGAATGAATACGATGAGCTTCAGAAGCGTATTGAGGGATACAGAGCACTTCTTGAGAGCGAGGAGCTTCTTGTTGCAAAAATCCGTGAGGAGCTTATTGCAATCAGAGATAAATTCGGCTCCGACCGTCTTACGGAGATTCAGGATGTTGAGGATGAAATCGACATTGAGGACCTTATTGACGAGGAGCAGTGCGTATTTACCCTCACCGCAGGCGGCTATATTAAGCGCCTTCCCGTAACCGAGTATTCTGCTCAGAGAAGAGGCGGTAAGGGAATCAGGGCTATGGCCGTAAAGGATGAGGACTACGTTAAGGATGTCTTCACAGCATCCACCCACGACCAGCTTCTCTTCTTTACCTCTCTTGGAAAGGCTTATATCCGCAAGGGTTACCGCATCCCCGAGGCAGGAAGAATTGCAAGAGGAACAAATATCAAGAACGTTCTGCCTCTTGACGAGGGTGAGTACATAAGTGCAATGCTCGCAGGAAGCGAGGAAAACCTTGAGGATATTTATCTTGTCTTCATTACCCGTAACGGCACAGCCAAGAGAATGAGGGCAGACCAGCTTAAGAATGTCCGTCAGAACGGTATAAGAGCCCTTAATCTTGATGAGGGTGATGAGCTTATTTCCGTTCTTGAGACAAAGGGCGACAATATTATTCTTATCTGCACCGCAAACGGCTCCATGGCAGCCTTCTCCGAGGACGAGCTCAGACCCATGGGAAGAACAGCCGTTGGTGTCCGCGGTATAAGGCTGCGCGAGGGCGATAAGGTTATCGCAGGTCTCGTTGCGGATATGGACCAGAAGCTTCTTACCCTTACGGAAAACGGCTTCGGAAAGCGCACTCCCGTTGCCGAGTTTATTTCCGATGCAGGCCCCCGTCACCGCGGAAGCCTGGGTATACGCTGCCATAATATTACCGAAAAGACAGGCTCTCTTGTATCTGCAATGATTATTACGGAGGACGAGGATATCCTTCTTATCTCCGATGACGGAACCATAATAAGAACCGCCGCGGAGGGCGTTTCCGTAACAGGCAGAAACGCAATGGGCGTTAAGGTAATGCGCCTTTCCGAGGGCTCAAGACTTATTTCCGCAGCCAAAACGGAAAAGGCCGATGACGAGGAAGATAATGCGGATGCTCAGGCCGGAGCCGCAGACGAGGCACAGCCCGAAGAATAATGAAAACAGTAACAATATACACCGACGGGGCCTGCTCTGAAAATCCGGGTCCCGGCGGATGGGCCTGTATCCTTCAGTACGGCAATCTGAAAAAAGAAATGAGCGGCGGCGAGAAGAGCACAACAAATAACCGTATGGAGCTTACTGCGGTAATAAGCGCTCTTGAGGCTCTTAAGGAGCCCTGCATAGTTGAGTTATATTCAGACTCCAAATATGTCATAGATTCCTACTCCAAGGGCTGGGCAAAGTCCTGGAGGGCAAAGGGATGGATAAAGAGCGACAAAAAACCCGCCTTAAATCCGGACTTATGGGAAAGGCTTCTTGATCTGGGTGAAAAGCACGAAATTCACTGCCACTGGGTTAAGGGTCATGCGGACAACGAGTTCAACAATCGCTGTGACGAGCTTGCCGTTATGAGAAGAGACGAAGGCCGATAATAAAAAAGAAAATATAAAATTAACCGCCTTTCCCGAAGCAATAAGCTTTTAAGGGGAAGGCGGTTATTTGTTTTCTGTATTTATTTTATTTCACTAAGGCTGTAAACATCGTCTCTTCTTGCCGAAAGAAGAGGAAGCTGACTTCTTATTTCATCTGCATAATCAAGGTCTATTTCCGCAAGGCAAATGCCCTCTTTTTCATCCATCCTGAATATCGTTTTTCCCCATGGATCGCAGCATATGGAGTGTCCGTAGGCAACATAGGAGGCTTTTTCGTTTCTTGCGGGAGAGGTACCCAGGGTAAAAAGCTGATTGTCCATAGCCCTTGCCCTGAATAAAAGCTCCCAGTGGGCAGGGCCGGAGGTCATATTGAAGGCTCCCGGGACTATAATAAGTCTTGCCCCCTTTAATGCCATAAGTCTTGAAAGCTCCGGAAAGCGAAAATCAAAGCAGATGCAAAGGCCCATTTTTCCGAACTCCGTGTCGAAAACCGTGACGGAATTTCCCGGGGAGAGGGTATCGGATTCTTTGAAATACTGTCCGCCCTTTATATTAACATCAAAAAGGTGCATTTTTCTGTGTGCGGCAATACACTTTCCGTCCCTTCCGAAAACATAGGCCGTGTTATATATTTTCCCGTCTTCTCCTCTCTCGGGAATACTGCCTGCGGAAAGATAAACACCGTGCTTTTCGGAAAGCTCCGAAAGATATAAAAAACTCTCTCCGCCCATGGGCTCGGCATATTCGGGAAAGCGCAGGGTATCATAGGGGCAGGAGAACATTTCGCCCACGGTAATAAGATCCGCTCCTGAAAGCTCCGGCTTGTCCATAAAATCCGAAAGTCTTTTAAGATTTGCCCTTTTATCCTCCGATACACTAAGCTGAAGTGTCGCTGTTTTAATTATGCTCATATCATAAGGCTCCGAAGATAATTTGTTATTCTGAATATTACAGCAAAATAACCGATATTTCAAGAGAATGTCTCTTTATGTTTAACGTGAAACAATTATTTCCGAAGCCCCTAAGCCCTTTTCAATACATAATTAATATGATATAATTTACCGAAAGAAGAATTATCGGGGGATATTTAATGGAACAGAATAAAGCGGCCTCCCGTCTCGGTGAGGAAAAGATATCAAGGCTCTTGCTTTCTCTTGCACTTCCCACAGTGCTGGCTCAGCTTGTCACTCTGCTTTACAATGTCGTTGACAGAATCTATATAGGGCATATTAAGGAAATAGGCGCAGCCGCATTGACGGGGGTCGGCCTTTGTGCCCCGGTTATTATTTTCATATCGGCCTTTTCAATGCTTGCCTGCTCGGGCGGTGCTCCCAGAGCCTCAATTTTTATGGGCAAAAAAGATTACGCTAAGGCGGAAAAAATACTGGGAAACTGCTTCTCTCTTGTCATTATTTTTGCCGTTCTTATTACGATATTCGTATCGGTATTTGCCTCTCCCCTGCTTCGTCTCTTCGGAGCAAGTGATGTAACTCTTGTCTATGCCCTTGACTATGCGAGAATTTATATTCTCGGAAGCATATTCATAATGATTGTTATGGGTATGAATCCCTTTATAACGGCTCAGGGCTTTTCCACCTTCAGTATGCTTACAACACTTATAGGCGCCGTAACCAACATTATCCTTGACCCTGTATTTATCTTTGTATTCAATATGGGCGTTAAGGGCGCCGCTTTTGCAACGGTTATAAGTCAGGCGGTAAGCTGTATCTGGGTTGTCTCCTTTTTAAGAGGAAAGAAGACGATTCTTAAACTGAAGCTTTCCGAAATGAAGCCCTCCTTTGAAATAGTCGGGCCCTGTCTTGCCCTTGGAATTGCACCCTTTGTTATGATGTCAACGGAGAGCATTCTTTCCGTCAGCTTTACCTCCAGCCTTGCAAAATACGGCGGAGACCTTGCCGTCGGGGCAATGACTCTCTGCACGAGCATTAATTCTCTTCTTCTGATGCCTCTTACGGGACTTACTCAGGGAGGACAGCCTATTATTTCATATAACTACGGTGCCGGAAATAAGGAAAGGGTTAAAAAGGCCTTCTTTCTTGTCTTCGGAATCTGCATAGGAGTATCGACCCTTTACTGGCTGGCAATAAGACTTTTCCCCGGCTTTTTCATCGGAATCTTCTCCTCCGATGAGGCCCTAAAGGAAAAAGCCGTCTGGGCGCTTAAAATATTTACATCTGTTGTCTTTGTTTCCGGCTTCCAGCTCTCCTGCCAGCAGACCTTTGTCGCTCTGGGCCAGGCAAAAATAAGCCTTCTTATGGCCTGCCTGAGAAAGCTTATCCTTCTTATTCCCCTTATCTTTATCCTTCCCCTGTTTTTTGCGGACAAGACCTTTGCCGTTTTCCTTGCAGAGCCCGTCAGCGATTTTGTTGCCGCGGCTGTAACAACCCTGGTATTTTTTGCAAAGCTTAATAAAATACTGAACAAAGAGATAATAAAATAAAAGAAGCTCCCCGATGCTTTTAAGACACATCGGGGAGCTTTCGTAAATATTATGAAGAAATAAAGCCGGGGGGATTATTCCTCAATGTAGCCGACATTGATTTCTCCGGCCAGAATCTTCTTATAATCCTCGTAATTCTTTTTAAGGAGATTCGGAATATCAAGCTCATAGGGGCACTTTGTTTTGCACTGACCGCACTCAAGGCAATCCTCAATCTTTTTCATTTCCTTCTGCATTGCTTCGGAAAGGCTGTTTTTAGAGGGTGCTCTTCTTATCATCAGGGACATTCTTGCGCAGGAGTTAATCTGAATATCCGCAGGGCAGGGCATGCAGTAGCCGCAGCCTCTGCAGAAGTCACCGGCAAGGATCTGCCTTTCTTCGTTAACGAAGTCGGAAACTTCCTTCGTATACTCCGGGGTGTTTTCCATATAGGACAGCCACTCCTCAAGCTCCTTCATTTTCTGAATACCCCAGATGGGAAGGACATTATCAAACTGAGACATATATGCCATAATCTTATCGGACTGATTTATAAGACCGCCCGCAAGACCCTTCATGGCAATAAAGCCCACGTCCTTTTCCTTGCAGAGCTTAATAAGCTCAAGCTCCTTATCGGAGGAAAGATAGCTGAAGGGAAACTGCATTGTTTCGTAAAGGCCGCTTTCTACGCAGTCCATGGCAATCTGTATTTTATGTGCGGTTACGCCGATATGCTTAATAAGGCCCTTTTCCTTTGCCTCAAGCATGCACTCGTACATTCCGGTGCCGTCTCCGGGGCGGTAAACTCTGTTTACGCAGTGGAACTGATAGATATCGATATAATCTGTTTTAAGAAGCTCAAGAGATGTGTGAAGCTGTTTCCAAAACTCCTCGGGGGTAGTTGCCATGGTTTTGGTGGCAATATGTATTTTATCCCTTACATCGGACAGAGCAAGCCCTATCTTCATCTCACTGTCTGAATAGGCGCGGGCCGTATCAAAGAAGGTCATACCGCCCTCATAGGCGCGCCTTAATATTTTGACGGCGGTATCAACATCGGCTCTCTGAACGGGCAGTGCGCCGAAGGCATTCTAGGGAGAGCATATTTCCGTTTTGCCGAGTCTTATTGTTTTCATATTATCCTCCGCTTATTTCCTTGTTTTGCTTTTTATATACTACGACATCGGTCTTAAAAAAACAAGAAAAAAAATCTGAACTTTGTCTTTGCTTCGGAAAGGAGGAAAAGGCCTTTTGCTCTTCCCTTTTCGTTGACAATCTCTCTTTGCCGATATATAATAAACTGTTTTGTTGCGGCTTTTAACACACTAATAATCAAGGAGGTGCAGGTATGTCCATAATCAGGGTTTTATCCCCTCATGTTGCAGATTTAATTGCTGCCGGCGAGGTTGTTGAAAGACCCGCTTCGGTAATAAAGGAAATGTGCGAAAACTCCGTTGATGCCGGGGCACGGAATATTACCGTCGAAATAAAGCACGGCGGTCTGACATATATCCGCATTTCCGATGACGGCAGCGGAATGAGTCCGGAGGATGCGGAAATTGCCTTCCTTCGTCACGCAACCAGTAAGCTCCGTGATGAAAGCGGCCTTGAAAGAATAGAAACTCTCGGCTTTCGTGGTGAGGCACTGGCTGCAATAAGTGCAGTTTCAAGGCTTGAGCTCCGCACCCGCAGAAAGGGTACTGATGAGGGCGTGCTTATGAAGCTGACGGCGGGAGAAATCGACGATATGGTTCCTGCAGGCTGCCCGGAGGGCACGACAATGACGGTCCGTGATTTGTTTTACAATACCCCCGCCCGTCTTAAATTCCTCAAAAGCGATAAGACAGAGGGCGCTGCCTGCCATAGTGCGGCCCTCAAAACCGCAATGGCAAATCCCGGGGTCTCATTCAGATTTATAAAGGACGGAGAGGAAGTCTTCTTCACTCCCGGAAACGGGGATGTTAAGGCAACCTTATATGCCCTTCTCGGAAGAGACATTGCAAAGGATATGCTCCCCTGCTCCTCCGGTGAGGGAGATATAAAGGTTTCCGGATTTGTATGCAGCCCGACTGCCTGCAGGGGCAACAGGGCGGGCCAGTACTTCTTTATTAACGGAAGACCCATAAAAAGCCTTCAGGCTCAGAATGCCCTTGAAATGGCATATAAAAACAGAATAATGACAGGGCGCTTTCCGTCCTGTGCTCTTTACATAACAACGGACTGCGGCAAGGTTGACGTTAATGTCCACCCGACTAAGGCCGAGGTGCGTTTCTCCGATGAGAAGGCACTTCATTCCGCAGTTTATTATGCCGCACTGTCTGCCCTTGATTCCGGGAAGGCAATGGCACCCCTTATTGAAAAACCGGCCGCCGAGCCCGCAATAAGGCCCAAGTCAAAAAGTGATTTCTTCCTTACAATGTCCGCCGAGGAGTATAAAGCACGCTTTATGTCCTCCGGAAATGATGCAGGGAAGAATAAGGCGGGAGGAGCAAACAATAATATTTCCTATGAGCCCGCCATAAAAAAAGCCGGCAGTACGGTTACACTTTCCTCCGGAAGGCCCGAGTATAAGGTTACGGAAAAGGAAAATGTGCCCTCTGCACCGAAAAGTGAAGAAAAGCGCGGGACAGAGTCTGCAGCCCCTTCCGTTTCCTATGCACCTTTAATAAAGAAACCCGAGGACAAAAGGCAGGAGAGTGTTCCCGGGGAAAAAGCGGGGGAGATAATTATCTCTCCCGCAGCTGCGAAGCCCATAGTTCCCTCACAGGAGGAAATAAGGCCCCAAAAAGAAACACCCCTTAGTGCCGTGGCATCACCGGAGCCTGTTAATATCTCCCGTATTGCGGATACGTCCTTTAAGTATGTTGGCGAGGCTCTCGGCACATATATTATTGCCGAGAAGAATGACGAGCTTATTTTTATAGACAAGCATGCCGCTCACGAAAGACTTAATTTCAATAAGCTTGTGGCCTCAAAGGCCCCTGTTATGAGTCAGTATCTTCTCATCCCCGAGACATATTCACCGGGGGCCGAGAATATGGAGCTTATTGAGGAAAACCTTGAGCTTCTTTCCTTTGCGGGCTTTGAAATAGACATTTTCGGGGAGAACAGTGTAATTATAAGGTCTGTCCCCTATGACTGCGAGGGCAGTGAAACCGCCCTTCTCGAGGAGCTTTGCGAAAACATTAAAAACGGGGGCGACGACCTCCGCAATGAAATGCTCAAAACCGTTGCCTGCAAGGCCGCAATCAAAGCGGGAAAATCCTCGGACAGAAGCGAGCTTATCTCCCTTGTGGGAAAGGTGCTCTCCGGAGAGATTGCCTTCTGCCCCCACGGAAGGCCCGTATCCTTCAGGATAGGCAAAAAGGAGCTTGATAAAAAAATAAAAAGAATAGTATAAGCTTCTTGTTTATTTCTTTGAGTATATAAATATTTTCCCCCCTGCGGGAGAAAAGGAAGGTAATAAATGAAATCAGTACTGAAAACACTCGGGCGCGTATTAATTGTAATTCTCATAACGCTTGTGCTTGTTGTCGGCGCTCTTGCGGGACTCATCTCCATGCTGACTCACGGTCCCTCCGATGATGCAAAGCGACTGTTTACTCTTTCCTGCAATGAGACAAGTGCAATGAAATGGCTTCCCGGCCTCTTTATTTCCGAGGAGGATGAGCAGGCGATTCTCAACCCTCCCCCTGCCGAGGAGATTAAAAGCGAGCTCCCCGATTTCACTTATCTTGATTATGAGGACCAGAGTGAAAGAGTCGAGGAGGAGCAGCCCCTTGTAACCGTAACCGAGGTGGACGATAATGCCGCCCCGGAGGACTATGTCGAAATTGAGGATGTTAAGGGAGCAACCTTCAAGGGTAAGCTTATGATAGTAAAGGACCCCTCAAAGGTTATCGTCGGTACTCTCGACAGATACGGCGCAAATTACTCCGGACTTCTTCTTGAGGACTTTATAAACAAATATGATGCAGCAGGCGGTGTTAACGCAGGCGGCTTTGAGGATACCAACGGTATGGGCAACGGCGGCGTTCCCCATGGTATTGTTATGAAGGACGGTGCCTTCGCCTGGGGCTCTGCTTCGGGCTATTACAATAACGTTATCGGCTTTGACGGAGACCACATTCTCCATACGGGAACCTATACGGGACAGCAGTGCCTTGATATGGGTCTTGTTTCCGCAGTCAGCTTCCCTCCCGGCCCCACCCTTATTCAGGACGGCGTTAAGCTTGAGAACTTAGGCGGCGGTATGAATCCCCGCACGGCTCTTGGACAGCGCTCCGACGGAAGCGTTCTTATCCTTGTTGTTGAGGGAAGAAAGCCCGATAGTCTGGGCGCCACCTATGACGACCTTGCAAATATCCTTTTTGAAAAGGGCTGCGTAAACGCAGGAAGCCTTGACGGTGGCTCCTCCTCCGTTATGTACTTCCAGGGCGAGCAGCTTACCCGAAGCTCAAATGTTGTCGGTCAGAGAAAGCTCCCCGACTGCATACTTGTTCTTAAGTAAGAAAGGAGGCAAATGATGGAAAAGAAAAAAAGCCGTTTTTGGGTCGGAATTCTAATCTATGTTCTTATTTTCATAGCCGTTGTTGCCTGCGCTCTTGCCGTTATAACAATAAAGCTCAGGAATTATCAGATTAAGGTTAATGCCGAGGCCGAGGCCGAGTACGCCCGCAAGGTTCAGGCGGCAAAGGATAAGGACGAGGCGGAGCGTATTTCCCGTGCCCCCCAGATAGCCTTTGAGACCTTCTATGAGGATACAGATGTAAATTACTGGATGGAGCTGTGGCTTTCCGAGCATCCCGACAGACTCGAGAGCGAGGAGGTTCTTCTTGCTTATTTCACGGAAAAATTCGGAGAACTGACTCCTCTGCGCGCCTCCGACTATACGTTAGACTCCCCTGCCTACGTTATTAAAAACGGTGACGAAACAAGGGCAAGAGTCGAAATCGAAGGCAGCGGAAAGGACAGAAGGGTTTCCTCTGTGGAGATGTTTACAGAGGGTGAGCTTTCCGGAAAGGTAACTGTCCCCGAGGGCTGTGAGGTAAAGCTCTTCGGAAAGACTCTCAGTGAGGAATATATTACAGAAAGAGTTCCTATGACAATAGGCGGAAATATGGGCCCTGTTATTGAAAGCACTCCCTGCAGCGTAAGCTATGAGGTAAGCGGCCTTCTGGTTGAGCCCGAGTTTGATGTAAGCATTCCCAATGGCTACGAAATGAGAGCTCCCGAGGGAGAAATGTCCTATCTGGTTGCTCTGGGCAATTATGACAGCTATAAGACAAGCTCCGTTAAATTCGTTAAGGCTCTTCTGTTTTACTTTATGATGGGCGCAATGGATACGGACAAGAATCTGGGCAATGTTACGGCCTATCTTGCTCCCGGCGGTCCCGGCTGGACCTCCGTCAGAGAAACCTATATCGGAGTTGTCTGGAATACAACTCACCTTAATATCGACACCTCCGACACTGTTGCAGGGGATGTTATCGTATGGTCCGATAACTGCTTCTCCATTGACGTTGCATACAATGCCTATGCCACCCTAAACGGTCAGCACGTTAACTATGCAAGCGCCACGGCAAGAGTATACTTCTACGATTCCGGCAACGGTAACGGCTATGTAATGTACGATTTCGAAACTCTCTGATTTACCTGCAAATTAATAATAACGAAAAATCCCCCTGTGTGCTTCCGGATAAGAAGCCTCACAGGGGGATTTGCTTTCTGACTTTTTCTTAAAAGCCCTTGTTAAGGGGATAGACGTTAAAGCTTTGGGAGGCAAGCACTCCGGCACTCCCGGTATCTTCGGGGGCGGTATCGCCCTTGTAAACCGCAATCCATACGGAGAAACAGCATTCCTCAGGATTCCATTTTGAGCTTATCTCCGCTTTAAGACCGTTTGTGTAGGTCCTTGCTCCCACAAGGTCATATTCCTGTCCGGCCTTATGGATGTAAAGCCTACCGTCTCTGCTGACCAGGGAGCAGGACGAGCCGTGCTGCAGGGCACGGCTGTAATATGTGTACTGCTCATAAAAGCCGTCTGCGGACTCCGCACCCATGGGCTTTACGTACTGAACGTTTGTTGCGTAGTTAAGCTCCTTCTGTACGGCAGTGGAGAGGGTAGCACAGATAGTCTGTCCTTCGGATTCGGTTACGCTTTTTGTATAGTATTCTGTGCTCATCCGGACGCAGAGGGTGAGAATTTCGGAAACCAGAAGCATAACTATCACGGCAATAAGCATTTCAAAAAGTGAAAAGCCGCCTTTGCCCCGGAGCTTCTTTTTAAGTTTTTTCATTTTTCTCTTATCCCCTTTCAGCCCGGCAGCGGACTGTAGTAATAAAACCCGTCCTCCGTGTATCCGGAAACCTTTCCGCTAAGCTCCTCAAGCCTTCGGGCCTCATCCGAAGAGTCATAGATTCCGGCAATAAAGGCTGTGTTTTCCTCGGGGGAGCTTTTTCCGCAGAAGGTTTTCATATCCTTAACCCCGGCATTTATGCGTGCAGCCGCTTCAATGGAAACGGGAAGCATGGAAATTATCAGAATGGCAATGATAAGTGAGACCATAACCTCAATCATCGTTTCGCCCTTTTTTGATTTTATGATTTTTCTCATTTGCACTTTGCTCCTCTCATTCCGAAGGAGATACACTTGCGGTATTAACAAGCACGTTTTTGCTCTTCCAGGCTACCTGATGAGTTTCGGAGTTTTCGAAAAGCTTCACCTCAATGGTAATCGGCCTGTTATCCGCAGGGTCATTGCTCATAAAGCTTATTCTGTCCGAAAGGGCGGAATCGGAGGAATCCGAGAAATTTGCCATAAATGACATATTAATCATTTCATGGTGTTCGGATTCCGGGCCGAAGGAAATAACCGCAGTCAGATAGTATTTTAGGGCGTTTTTTTCATTCCTTTCATCCTCGGATTCCTCTGTGCCTGTTGCACCGGGGACAATACTGAGGTCAATGTAAACATCCTCCATATTGTCTGCCTTAAGGATGAAGGTCCTTGTACCGTCAAAGGTAGCCCCAACGCTGCCCTCTGCCTCCATAATCTGCATTGACCACAGAACAGCCTGCTCCTGAATAGCGCCGAGAGCATCTGTAAAATCCGAGTAATAAGGGTCGGGAATCAGGGATGAGGGCCTTCCGGCATCGGGATTATTATAAATCATTCTGCGCTCCGACGGGTACTTCGTTGTGACCTCAAGGGTTTTTACAGAGGGGGGAATGGAGAGGGCGCTTATTTCATCGGGAGAGAGGCTGTAGGAAATCTCTCCCGATTCCTTTGTTGCCCTGTAGGTGTAGCTGTAGGCTTTGCCGGTCGCGGTAAGCTCCGTATCCGCAAGCTGGCTGCGGACAAGCGAAGCGGCAGAGCCGAGAGTCAGGTGGGCCTGCTCGGAGTCCCGGGATGAGCGGACTCTCCCGGCATTTGCCTGCGCAGCGTAGATGACAACCGAGCAGACAATTGCGGCAATTACAAGTGCGGCCATTGCAAAGACGAGGGTGGCGCCGTTTTTACTTTTGAGTTTGTTTTTAATCATAGCTGTATACCATCGTCTCCTCTCCGAGCCTGTAAAGGTAGATATAGGTTTTGGTTGCCTTGGGAAGAGTGTCGGTGTAGTCAAAATCGGCACTCAGCCAGTAACCGTTATTAATGTTAATATTACCATTGGACTGCGACCTCAGGCTTGTTCCGTTGTCATCCAGCTTCCAGCGGTAAGAGTTTGAGACATTCTTACCTATTTTCAGATACTTATTGCTTTCATAGAAATAATTTCCATCGATATTAAATGTCAGGTAGGAGCCTTTGCTTCCGACATTCCACTCAAGCTTTTCCGGATAATTTCCGCTTTCATCGGCATATAGATAACAGCGCTTATTATTAATTACAACATCCAGAGACTTTGATTCCGGAGCATTATCTGAGCTGTTCAGTGTTAAATAGCGGATGGTGGTATCTTCCCCCGCTGAATCAAGATTTACGCTGCTTATAAGGATTTTGTCTCCTTCCGAGAGGGAGGTCACTCTCTCAAGAGTCCTTCTCTTCTGTCCCCAGCGTGCATAAAGCTCATCGGTATCCATAAGCTCCGATGAAGTAAATACGCTTCCGTCTGCATTGAGAATCCTTGTGCCGTTTCCGTCGCGTGATGTGTACCAGCCGTCTAAAATCCGGCCGTTTCCTTTAGGCGCGCTGTATCCGGAAATGTACAGGTTTCCTTCATAATCTTCGGTAACGCTTATATTCAGGCTGTTTCCGGAATAATTAAGCCTTATGGAATGGGTATACTCTGCGTAAACCTCAAGGCCGTTTACCGCTGCCGCGATAAGCTCATCGGCGGTAACTCCCGCAGCGATGCTTCCGTCGGGATTAAGAAGCTTTTTGTAAACGGAATTAATATTACCGTACCAGCCCTCAAGGGTCCTGTTTCCGCCGACCGAAGGGGCGGGATAGGCACCGTAGAAGATGTCACCGAAGGCGCTGCCGCCGTAGTCTGCCCTTACCTTAAAGCTCTGCCCGGGCATTGCTCCTCTTCCGGGCTTAAAGCTTATGCTTCCCGTACCGAAGCCTCCCTCAAAGCTTACATTACCGTAATGCCCTGCGCCTATGCTTTCACCGGCAGTATATGCCGTGCCCCAGTCACCCTCGGGGGAATTATTAATCCAGGAACCGAAGTAGGCATATGTATCTTTGTCGCCGAAGGGAATTTCTTCGATGGTAATGATGTCATCGGCGGTGTATTTTTTCGGATACCCCTCGATTGCCCTGCCGTTTACGGTATAGCTTATAGTATACGAAAGAGGCTTTCTTGTGCAGGTGAGGGTAACATCTCCGTATCTGTTATAGAGGGTTGAGCCACCGCCAATATAGCTCTCGCCCCAGTTTGAGCCTTCGCCGGAGACAGACCAGCCTTCAATTACGTATCCGTTTCTTTCGGGAAGGGCCTCTATGCTTACGGGGCTGCTTCTTGAATAGGAAACAGGGGCACAGTAGTCGATAATATTTCCCGTGGAGCTTCCGTCGGGACGGAGGATTTCAACCTTATAGTAAATGTTATAGGTGACCTCCTCCTTGCTGACAACGAGCTTAATGTCAGTTAAGCCTCCGCAGGGAATGAGTGTAAGCTCGCTTTCGGGGGCATATGCATCTCCCTTAGTCCACTCGCCGCTGGTTTCGTATACAATCCACGAGCTTCCGAAGTAAAAGCCGTCCTCGGAGGGGATTTTTGCAAAAGTGAGGCTCTCGGTTTCGGAGGTGAAGCTATGTCTCAGTTCTGTCAGCTCTGTAAGGGTATCCCCTGTCTTAAGCCAGTAGGTAATGCTGAAGGTTCTGACTGTACCGGAAGCAGAGAGAGTAACATTTCCCTTCTTGCCTATCTGAGTTGAGCCGGGTCTTACGGAGGAATTCAGAGTCCAGCATTCATCGTCCGAAGACTCAACCTTCCATACGGTTCCCTGAATGAAGCTGTAACGGTTTTCGGGGAGAACGGCGATAGAAACATCTCCGTTTTCGTATTCCTGAACGTCGAATACCTTTCCGTTTATCTTATAAGTGATTTCGGAGTTTTTCGCCGTGAAGACAGGAATCAGGTAAACATCACCCGTGAGGCCGAAGAGTTTTTCGTTGCTCTGTCCGAACATTTCTCCGGGGGCGGGCCACTCTGTATTTATGTTGTGGCCTGCCTGTTTCCAGCCACTGAACCTGTATCCGTCCTTTTCGGGAACGGGAAGAAGCGCGCCGGACTCGATTGTGTAGCCCTGATATGAGTTGTAGCCGGGATTCTGCCCGTTAATGGTGTAGGTGTATGTGCTTTCGCCCTCTTCCTTTTCAAAGAAGACCTTATATTCCTTAAGCTCCCAGGAGGCGGTAATCGTAACGTTTCCGTACCTTCCGCTGTATGCTGTTCCGGGGGTAAGAGAAGAAGGCCAGTTTCCGATGGAGGACCCCTCTTCGGAGGCGTAAACCTTCCATCCCCTAAACTCATAGCCTCTTCTTTCGGGAGCGGATGGAATGGTTACTGCGCTGCCGCTGAAGCTGTAACCGACGGGGGCATATACAGTGCTTGCATCTTCCGGGGTAAAGCCGAGATCGTATTTGAGAGTAAAGCTGTCATCAAAAGAGGCAGTCAGCGTTACGTTTCCGGAGTATACCACCGAAGCGGCGGTATTGATAAGCTCGGTTCCGGGGACAATAGAAGCTCCGGCAGATGCCCATGCGGCGTTATTATCGCCGTTTTCCGAAAGTGTCCAGCTTCTGAAGGCAAGAGCGGCGGGGATTTCTCCAAGATATTTTGATCCGGAGAAGGCGGCAAAATCGGATACGGAAGAAATCGTAATGCTGTTATGTGCCGGGTATTTGGCGTTGGGCTCGATACAGGAGGAAGCAGTACCGCTTTTGCCTGTAACGGGGAGCCTGTAGGTAATGAAGTAGGCTTCGTCCCAGACTGCCTCAAGGGAAACAGAGCCGCAGAAGTTTTCTGTATTATGAATTTCATTTCCCCTGTAAACCGTTCCGGGAGCCCAGCCCCCTGCGCCTGCGGGAAGTGTATCTCCCTTAAGCTTCCAGCCAATGAATATTTTATCGGAGCTTAAGTCATCTGCGGGAACGAACAGAGAAACGGAAGCCGCACCTGCAATATAGTCCGTATCACAGCCGCTGTACTTTGTGCTTCCGTCATAATAGGAAACCGTGCATTTTTCATTCCAGATGGCCGAGAAGCTTACATCACCGCGTTTTCCGGATGCTATTTCAAATTCATCGTCGGTTCTGAATTCGGCATTTTCCGTCCAGCCGCTGTTTTCCTCGCAGTGACCGATGCGCCAGCCGCAGAAGACCATAGTCTTTCCGGAGGAGGTGGTGAAGGAAAGAGGCTCTTCAGTTAAGCCTGCAAGGACAGGATACGGCAGACTGATTGCATCCTTAACCGTGTATTTGTCCCGGACGCCTGCGGGAAGCTTAACGCCATAAGCCCTTGCCTCGGTGGAAAGGTCGAAGCTTATGCTGTATTCTATAAAGCCCCACTTTCCGTATACATTGAGTATATCGAAGCTGTGGTCCTCGTAGACTATTCTGTTGTTGCCGTCGGCGGAGGAAGCGGATTTGTTGTATTCCGTAAAGCGGGGTTCTGTTACCAGGCCGTATTTCTCAAAGCGGGCAAAGTAGCCGCCGAATTCTTCAAAGCCGGCTTCCATTGCCTTCTCATCCGAAACGGGCAGGAGCTTGCCTCCGGGAAGGAGCTTTTCTCCGTCCTTATCACAGGCATAGGCGTTTTTGCCCTCAATCCAGTACAGGGCCTCCTTGATGGTGTTAAGCTCACTCTCCGTGCCGTAGGGGAAGGGGTAAACATAAACGGTGGGAGGATTCTGCTTTATTCTGAAGGATAAGTCGGAGTAACGGGTTCCGTTAACCTTCTGTCCGTCAACGCCGGGGATATCGGAGGCCGTTACGACAATGGTGTGGTCTCCGGGGAGCGTTGAATGGAAGCGGAGATAAAGCATATTATCGACTTCGATAATGTCGTAGCCATCGTACTCCTCATTCATGGACGAGGGGTCAACTATCCAGTTTGCGGGCTTCATACCCGTAATTACGGCTTTTTTGCCCTGCGCGTCGGGTACACTGTTTTCATTAACGACATTAAGCAGCCAGTATAGATTATCCTTGTCGGACTGCATCATATCCCACTGGTAGCTCTCGGGGATATAGCCTTCATCTCTAACGGGAATGAAGACGATTTCCTCCCCGGTGGTGCCGTCGGGATTATTTACAGTCTGTGTTTTTTTGATTACGGGGGTAATCTCAAGGCCGAAGACGGCTTCGACGGTAACGGAGATTTCAATGCTCTCCGAATGACCCGCCATACAGCAGGTAATTTTAACGGTAGCCTCACCCGCTTTATTGCCGATTATAGTGAGGTCAAGGCTCTTTCCGTCGGCGCTTCCCGTTATTTTCGAGATTTTGACGATTTCGGAGGAGGCTGCGTCCTGAATGAGTCTTCCGTACTCGTCAAGCTCTGTAAATGTAATGGAAATATCTCCCGCTTTGAGAGCATTCTGAACGAAGTTACTGTAATGGGAAACGGTGACGGTTTCGCGGTCCTTATTTAGTACAACTCCGTTTTCATCGGGAGTCTGAGGCAGAAGGTCAAGGTTGATAACCCCCTTGCTGCTGAAAAGACCCGTGCCCTTGGGCCATGCGCCGTAGTGAACGAAAACCGTCTTTCGGCTTCCGTCATCGTTGAACATAACGTCGGACTTCTGGGTTATAACCGCAGGATAGGGGTAGTTTTCACCCTGAAGAGAAGCATCGCCCGCCGGGAAGCTGTACTTACCGTTGATGGAAATGCCGTTTTCGAGGGTTGTGACATTTCCGAAGCCGCTTAAGGCAAGGCCTTCAAGCTGAGGCAGGGTCAGCTTTGTAAGACTGATTGTGGCGGACTTGCTTGTATTGCTCTGATTTTTCAGTACTTTGTTAACGGCAACGGAAGAACCGTCAATCATCTTATCGAAATATGTATAGGAGGATACGGATACCCTTCTTCCGTTTGCATCAAGCTCATAAAGTGTATCTCTGTTTGTTGAGGCGGTAAAAGCGGAAGAGAGGATGCTGTTAACGCTTGTACTTCTTAATGTATCCTGATAGTAAATATTAAGATTTACCGGAAGAAGCTTTTCGGGTGTGGCAACGGAATCAAGATAGTAGCAGTTTGTAATTGTAACATAAGAAGACTGTGCATATCGGTCTGCAACGCTTCCTATGACACTGATGCTGCGTATTGTGCCCCCAAGCCTCGGGAATTCCATATAGGTGTAGCAGTCCTTAAAGGAGGGGTTTTCATCTCTGGAGCCGCTCTTTCCGGAGAAATTCTGGTAATTCTGGGCAAAGCCGCTTCCTCCGATACCCGCAACATAGATGCTGGTTGAATAATTAAGGAAATCGACTTTCCTGTTTTCGGAATCGGAAACAAATGAGCCGTTATTATCTGATCTGTTTTCCTTAAGGGTGTCGCTTCCAACGCTGATGCTGCCGCCGGAGTAGCATTTTTCAACAGTTCTCATAACGGCGCCTGCAATTCCGCCTGTGCGGATGTAGTTTCCGTAGGTTGCTCTTGTGAAGTTTCCTGCGCTGTCCCTGTGGGTGCAGTTAATCTCGATATCGACAATAGCGGAGCATCTTATAATGTTTCCGTTGCAGACACCCACAAGCCCGCCGACGTTGGCCTCGCCGAGGGTCTGTTTGTTTTTGCTGTTGTCGATGATTCTGTATCCGGCAATGGCGCAGTTTTCTATTTTGACTACTTCGTTTGCGTAGTCGTATACAACGCCCACAAGACCGCCCAAAGAATAGGCACCGTCACTGCCTGTGTTTTTACTGCTTCTCATAATGGCGGCGCCGTTTTCCGTGTACATGATGATGTTCTGCATTGTGGCGCCTGCGGTAACACCGAAGAGACCGACGGTAAAGCAGTCGGAGCTGATATTGATGTCTTCTATTTTGTAGCTGTTTCCGTCATAGGTGCTTCCGAACCAGGCATACAGTGTTGCGTTGTATGCAGAGGAAGAGGATGTGGACATGGAGCCTGCTATGGGCGTGAAGTTGCTGCCGGAGGCGGGCAGCTTTATATCATGGGTCTGATTCCAGGTCCAGTCGAAAACGGTCCTGTTAAGGGCGTTGCTTCTTGAAACGGCGGAGGTGCTTCCGGAATTGTACTGTCCCAGATAGATGTAATCTCTGTAATTTCCGCCTGTAACGGACTGCTTTGTTGTTCCGTAATTATATGTGCTGCCGGAGGCGCTTCCTCGCTTCCAGTTTATAAACTGAAGCTGGTTAATTGAACGGACCTGAAGGTTTTTGGGGGCGGCAGTGCCGGATTCTATGGCTGCGCCGAAGAAGGGGCTGAAGGAATAGGAAACGGATTTTACCTCAAAATATTCTCCGACCCTTTCCTGATAGAGCATTGTTGCACTTGCCCAGGCGTTTGCCCCGTTTACATAGAGTCCCGTTGCCGAATCGGAGAAGGGGTCTGTCGTATTGTAAAGAACAAACTGATATTCACCGGAGAACTGATTCTGAATATCCTTCTCCGCTCTGCCGTTTCTGTAGGCGGGGGTGGGGGTGTTGACTCCGCTGAAGGATACGTTGGGTACGGTTATGGAGGCGGTATTGTCAAGGTAGTAATAGCCGTAACCGTATTCCGTTACAATGCCTCCGTCATCGTGGGCACTGCAGAGGGTTGTCTGAATGTCGTTTTCGCCGCTTCCGAATCTTATAAGGAAGCGGTAGCCGTCATTGGCACCGTGTTCCTCATGCTCCCAGTAAACCATACCGACATTTCCGAGGACGTCATCGGTAATCCAGTCACCGTAGTGGACATAGGTGTTTCCGGCCTTGACGGAGGAGCCGAAGGGGTAAAGCTCCCCTCCCTTTGGCGAGGTGCTTCCGTGGAAGAAGGAGGAGGAGACGTTTCCGAAGCCCTCAAGGTTTGCTTCGGGCATATCCTCATCACGGCCGATGAAATTGGGCAGAGAGCTTCTGCTGTTTGCGGCTTTTGCAGTTGCGGAGGTCTGAGCGTAGGCATAGATTTTACCCGCATACTTGTAGGTACCGGAGGTAATGAACAGGCAGCTGTTTCTGTCTACACTGCCTCCTGCGAAGGTAAAGCCGTCGACATAGCTTTCACTGATGTTGGACATCTCCATGGCGCAGATGGTGTAGCAGTTGTCAACGGAGCCTGCGTTTGTGCCCGCAAAGCCCGCAACGCGGACGGTTCCGCTTGTCCAGCGGGTGACGTTAATTGAGGCAAGAGAATAGCATTTGCTTATTGTGCCGCGAACGCTTAGCCCCGTCTCGTCGGTTCCGTTGTTGTTGTAGCCGACGAAGCCGCCTATGTATCCGTTGGACCTGGTTGTGTTGACTGTAAACTCGGGTACCCCTGCAGAGCAGGAGCTTATCTGCCTGTTGTTGTAGCCCACAAGACCGCCTGCGTAGATAGTGGAGCCGTTGTAGGTGTTGAGATTAAGTCTTAAGCCCGAGACAGCACAGTTATCTATTGTGCCCTCGTTGTATGCGGCAAGAACACCGACATAGGCAGGCTGTCCCTGTGTGCCGGGATTATGGGAGGCACCGAAGCCTACGCTGAGATTACTGTCTGCCTCGGCGGCATAAACAATATTCTGCAGTCTTCCTCCCCTTCCGATGCGGCCGAAGAGACCTGCATAGGGCGTTGCCGATTCAATGCCGAAGCCGGTCAGAATATGGCAGTTTCCGTTGTAGCTTACATTAAATTTATTTCCGACTCCGTAATCGGAAACGGGCCTCTGGATTTTTACCTCTCCATTAACATTCGGGTCTGCCCCGAAGCCGGCTGTGCTCCAGTCATAAGAGCCGTAATCTATATCAAGCTCCTGATTAAGCATCGGACGGATAAGCCTTCCCGATGCATCGGTACCCGTAATCAGATACCCTGCGTGAAGGCCGTCGTAATTTTCACTGAGAAGGTAGAACTGCCTTGCCGTGCGGATACTTATTATATTTTTACCCTCCGAGGCAAGTGAGGGCTTTTCGGAGGGACCCTCGGCCTCAATAACCGTGGAGGCAAAGCAGGGGTTAAAGAAGTAATGTGAAAGTCCTCTGTTATCAAGCTCCGATGTGTCGGGTGTTTCGACCTTTATAAAGGCGTAGAAGCCGTCATCGGATGCAGCCGCATTACCGCCGAAGAGATATGCCCCTGCCGATTTGTTAAGAAGGCCGTAGGGAAGCTCACGGAAGTAATAGTAAGCGCTTGTGCCGTTGCTTTTTGTAACGCTGTAGCTTCGGGACGCATCGCTAAGTCCCGGGATTTCGGTTTTTCCCGACAGATTGTCTCCGTAGGTAAGTACGGCAGTGTCCCTTCCGTAGCCACTGTCATAGTACTTTCCGGAATAAAGAAGGGCATAGCCGTCGCGAAGAACTGTCTTTCCTCTTGAAAGGAAGCTGTTTCCCGCTCCGGCGTAGCCGGCGGTACCGTCGGTGTAGAGTTCAAAGTATACAAGAGCACCGGGGTTAAAGAGACTGCCCGCCCAGTCGCCGTAGTGATGAAGAACTCCTCCGTCCGCTTTCTTAATATAGGGATAGGGGTACTTTGTGAGGCCGAGGCCCTCTTCCATGTTGTAGGCGGTGGTGTTTCCGGCGCCGGCCTCGGTATTAAAGCTTCCCGCGGAGAGAAGGCTTGTTTTATCACCCGCATTTGCAGAGGCAAGGTCGGAGTAGGGCTTTTCCGTGCCGATACTGCTTCTGAATATGTATCTTCCCTCGTCCTCCTCGGGGGTGGCGTAGTAGACGAAGGCTGCCTCTCCGGCGGAAACCGTTGCGTAATATGCCGTTTCGTAATGAGAGGGGTCGCCGAGATGAAGGACGGTGTAGCTGCTGGAGGCATTGCAGAGGGACGGAACAAAGCCCGCCGAAACGGAGGGCGTGCCCGTTACAAAGCCCGCCGTGTAGCTGCCAACTATTTCAGAGTCTGAGCCGCAGGAGGAGGCAAGGCCGCCGATAATTCCTCCGTCACAGGAGATATAGCAGTCTGAATAGGAGCTGCTAACCCTCATACTTCCGCCGACACTTCCGAAAAGTCCTCCGGCAGCGGCGTTAGCCCTTAAAACCCCGGCTGCAAAGCATTCTCTTGCACTGACATTTCCGGAGACATTTCCAATAAGTCCTCCGGCGGTATTTCCGCTTATGTGCGGAGCCTCGGGGGAAGAGTATATTCTGCCGTAGAAGTCATCCATTGCAAGGTAGGCACCGACACCGCTTAATGTGATGCTTCTGCCGTCTGCCCCTCCCGCAATGGCACCGGAGCTTTCGGCGCTTCCGCTTATCATCGTGCCCACAAGACCGAGGTCTGAAACGGAGATATCCGCATCGCCGGAGCCGAGGACGGAGAAAAGACCTGCGTTTTCTCCCGGGGCCGCGGCTATGGTCATTCCGTTTATTATTCTGCTTCCGCCGTCATAGGACAAAAGACCGACTCCGTTAATGGGAATGAATTTTCTGAAGGGGGCGGAGGCATCGGTGCTGTCGTAATAGGCTTCGGCCCAGTAGGTGACGTCATAGCTGCTTATGACGTTCTTTTTATATTTGCTGCCGTCAAAGTCATCGCTTGTTGACCTGAAGTCGATGTTTGCCGTCTGAACAGCATTTGTTATGGAAACAGCCCCCGGCTTGTTTACGCTGTTGAGGTTCTGGAGATGGCGTCCGTAGGAGACATAGGCCGTAGTGCCCTCAAGCTTTTCAAAGAGACTGTTGAATTCGGCCATAGCTTCGGCGGTGTCGCACTCGGTGTCCTCACGGTAGGAGCTTACCTCCGTGCTGAGATAGGCCGTTGCCGTGAGAGAAATGTCCGCACCCGCTGTCATTTTTCCCAGGAAATTATTTACATTTGCGGGTTTTCTGTCCCAGAACTCGTATTTGCCGTTTTCATCGGCAAGGCTGTCAAGAACAACGGTCTCCTCGCGGTTGTAGTAGCCGTAAACGCGGGAGCCTGTTGTGGGAAGGTCGAGATTATAGGTGTACTCCGCGCCTCCCCCGTCGGGGCCGGCATTTTTCTCCCTGAAGGAAAGAACAACGCGGACAAGCTTTTCCTTGTACTCGGCAGGGACCTTAACGGCAATGTTTGCCCGAAGCTCCTCTGCGTTTATTATATTCAGGGTGACATTGAGGCTTGTTGCAGACATTACAACCTTGCCCGCCACAACGCCTATACCGCCGTAATAACCGATGCCCGCTGCCTTTCTTGCCTCAAAGCTGCTGCGGTAGTAGTCGGCGGCTTTGGGATACCAGTCGGAAAGAGAATCAAGACCTCCGTCTTCGGAGGCAAAGGGCTTTTCGGAATAGAATACTCCGTAGATATATCCGTACTCGGGGTTGTATTCTATAATCCAGTGATTATCATAAACCTCCCTGTGAAGGCTGCCTTCGGGAAGAAGCCTTTCTGCCGCCGCTTTTGAGATGTCATTGCCGAGGGCTGTAAGAGAGGTAAAGGCAACGCCGGAGGCATCGGGGTTTGCGTTAAGGTCCCAGTCGGAGGGTCTGGCGGATACAAGAGCCATGCCCGGATCCAGAGGCTCATAATCCAGCTCCACTGCGCAGCCCTCAAGGAACAAACCCGTCATACGCTCCTGAGCGGTGACATAGATGTTCTGTGCAATCGTATCGAGTTTTTTCTGCCTCATGCCCGAAATCATATTTGAGCCTGCCAAAAACGCAACGCCCAGAAGAATGACGACAATGACAAGAGCCCCCAGTGTTTCCAGAAGGGTAAAGCCTTTCCTTCGCCCGCTTACCAAAGCGTGTTTCATAAGTGCCCCTACGCTCCCTTAAAAGAAGTGTTATGTTAAGAAAATTAAGAGTCCAAATACTGAAAAATCGGGCATGCTCTGCCCGAAAATATTCATTTTTCTTTGCATATTATTGTATTATGGAAATTCGAAAATTTCAATAGCTTTTATGCGAAAAACCCTTGAAAAATAAGGATTTTTTTAAAATTTTTTTGGAAAAATTTTCGACTTTTTCAGTGCATAAAATAGCTTTTTTTCGGCGTTTATGCATTAATTGCAGAATAAGCCGAAAAAGTGCGTTTTA
>JAKSPP010000020.1 GCA_024404735.1 Oscillospiraceae bacterium
TCTCCTCTGTTCCCAAAGCTTCATTCAAAGCATCACAAAGCATCGTCATAGCTTCTGCAGTTTCCCATGCAGGAACCGGCTGGAAACGAATACGTTTTGTGCCGTCGGGAAGTTCCTCGGAAATGACATTATCGGAGTTTTTGAAATTACCGCCGATTGCACTGCCGCTGTACTTGTAAAGATCACGATGCAACTGCAGGATCATACCCGGTCTTGCAGGGATGTAATCGTAGCTGTCATGAATAGTACTCAAAACATCTCTGTATCCGGCAATTTCGCGCTCACTTCTGTTCTTGGGCATTGTCTTGTCGCGAACGATCTTCTTCAGGCGGTCATCCGTTGTAATAATGCCCTCAATACGGTTGGATGCTTCGGTACTCTGTATTTTTGCAATCTCCAGAAGTTCCGACAAAACATCCTTCTTTGCTTCTATAAACAGATTCTGCTGGCCCTTATGCTCATGAATCTGAGAAAGAAGGGCAACGACTTCAGGGGCCAGCAGTTTCTGATATTCTTTCTTAAAATCGAAAACTCTCATGAATTAACCTCATCCTGTATTCAACATACTCATTATGTCCAAAATGATGCAGATATATAATAACATCATCAACCTCAAAAATCAAGTCAATTACATCAATTTGTGAGTATATGATGCAATTGACTTTGGATGAAGTGTTTTAAGATGCAGTTTCCTGCCGACTTTTGTGCTAAAAAGCTGCGGTATATCAGCACCATTATTTCAACTAATAAAAATCTCCCGACAAGTCTCGTGAACCATCGGGAGGCGTTATGATATCGTTTAGATTTTTAGTAGAAAATATGCTCTTATCTTAAAGTGTACCCTTAGTAAACCCTTAAGGGAATTTGGCAAAATCGCTGATTCGTGGCAAATTATATTCAGCGATTGGTGAAGTTTCTGCTGTGTGGCAAATGATACAAGATGATATTGTCTTCTTGCTCTTCGAGTCTTGTATCGTCCACCATAAAAACCACACCGCAAGGTGTGGTTTTTTCTATGTGCGCTTTTTCAGGTCTTTTGGTGATGAATGTATAAAACAGGTGAAGCGTATTTTACGCCTCACCCGTTGTTGTTTATATAGAGTTCAAAATGATTTCTGTTAGTTTTCAGAATGCCTTCCTTCCGGAGCTTTGACAGTTCAGCGGACATAGCGGCACGCTCGACACAGAGGTAATCGGCAAGCTGCTGACGGTCAAAGGGGATATCAAATGACAGAGAGCCCTTACGGACAGATTCAACGGAAAGGTAAGAAAGCAGCTTCTCACGGGTCGTGCGCTTGCTGACATGGGTGATTTTATCATTGAAAATCAAAATCTTATTTGCAAGAACACTTACAAGATTACGGATAATCTTCTGATGGTGAACACAGGCTGTGGCACAGGTAACAAGAAGTCTGCGGACATTAAGAAGAAGAATCTCACTGTCTTCCTCCGCAACCACACTGATATTGAGAACAGCCCCCGGCGTTGCTGCATAGGGTTCACCGAAAAAGGCACCCGGACGGCACTTGGAAAGGATATTGCGGTGCCCCCATAAATCCTCCTGAATGATTAGAGCGGAGCCCGAAAGGACCAGCCCCATTACATCGGTTTCATCACCCGCACTGAAAATATAGGAATCACGGCCTCTTGATACAACAGAGGCATTCAGGCAGCTTAGTATGGATAATATTTCGCCGTCCTCCAGTCCCGAGAAAAAGGGACACGTTTTCAAAATAGGCAGATATTTTTTCACTGATTGTATCTCCGGCTTAGAAACAGATTTATTTCTGTATTAATTAAATAATGATTTCAGCATTTTGTATCGTTCAGATTATCAATAAGCTTACAGAGACCGTGCCTTAGCTTTTCAAGCTGAACCTCATCCGCATCATAGCCTATTGTAAAGAGTGCCTCCAGAATAAGAGACAGCCTGTATTCAGACGAATCTTTTCTTTTAAGCCCACAGGCAGAATCCGCCAGTATTTCTATAAGAGAATATTTAAGAGAGGCTGTTTTTTCAGCCTCTTTTTTAATATCATCCGGATTATAATCCGCAGTTCTTCCGCAGGGAGAGGCACAGGAAAAGCAGTCTGGGGAGAGCCTTCTTTTTTCTTCGCTTACTTTATGTTTTGCCTCTCAGACGGCAGTATCGTCCTCATCCGAAAGAGAGCACAGCGCATTTATCACAAGCCCGGCATCGGGCATTCCATTCTCACCCGAAGCACGGGCAAGACCTATTAATGCACCGAGAAGCTCCGATTTTTTATCTGTTAAAGTGTACTTCATTTATCTTCCCGACAGTGATTCAGCACTGCTCTATAACTCTTATAAAGAACTCAACGGCCCTTCCGATTACTTCAAGACGGATGCGTTCGTTATTACCGTGGATAAGACCTCTCTCACCGGCAGTCATATCCTGCGCCGAGAAACGATACACTCTGTCGGATATTTTACCATAGTGGCGTGAATCGGAGCACTGAACCATAAGATATGGCGTTACTATTGTACCCTTCCAGGTATCGGAAACAGCCTTTTTTACTATCTCCCAGCCGGGAACGTCGGTTCTTGAAATTCGGCTCGGATTCATTCCTCCGAGGGCCTTTACTTCAACACGCTCATCTCCGATTACGGACCTAAGGTAGCTTAATGCACTGTCCATTGTATCCTCGGGATTAAGACGGAGATTGGCGGAAACAGATGCACTTGCGGGAATGACGTTTATTGCCTTTGAACCCTCGCACTGCGTAAAGGCCTGAGTTGTGCGGACAAGAGCGTTAAGCTCTCCCCCGCTTTTCCTGCAAATCATATTGAGTACGCCGCCGAAGCACCAGAGGTTTGCGAAAATCATTCTGTATACAAAGCTTGAGTGTCTTCCGAGAGTATCGAACATTTCCGCAACGGGCTTTGTAAGATGATAGGAGAAGGGCTTTTCATCAAGCTTTTTAACTGCATTTGCAAGCAGAACCATAGGCTGTCCGGGTCTGGGCGCGGATGCATGGCCGCCCCCGGACTTAACCTCATAGCTCACATTCAGCATACCCTTCTCGGCAATACCGATAACACCTATTTTTTCCTTTACACCGGGAAAAACATCGCTAACAACGGCGCCGCCCTCATCAAGGACAAGGGAGGGTGTTATATTATGCTCGGCAAACCAGTCAACTATATGCTCGGCACCATGGCCGTTTACCTCTTCTCCTCCGGAAAAAGCCATATAGATATCGTTTTCGGGAACAAATCCCTCGGATATCTTCTTGTCGGCGGCGGTGAGGATTCCGTTAAAGGTTGCCTTTGTATCGAGAGTGCCTCTTCCCCACAGGACACCGTCCTCGATAATGCCTTCAAAGGGCGGTTTTTCCCACATTTCTTCCTCAACGGGAACAACATCATAGTGAGCCATTAATACAGCGGGGTCCCCGTTGTTTTTTCCCTTCCATCTGAAAAGAAGGGCCCTGTCGGGGAGCTTTGTGAGAGTGCATACGGAATACACGTTGGGATAAAGCTCCGGAAGAAGATTTATGAGCTTTTCAAACTCTGCATCATCCTCCCTGGCACTGTCGTAATAAGAGACGGTTTTGCAGCGAACAAGGCTTCTTAGATTCTCTATAGCCTTCTCTCTGTCAAAGCTGACCTCTCCCGCATCCGGGGTAATCGTTTCCACGGGCTTAAACTGCAGGGTTCGTACTATTATTACAGCGGCAAAAGCTACTATTATGGCTAAAACAGCAATCAGAACAGGCATTTTATCACCTCAGTCCAGGAAAGAAGTCTTTTTATACAGAAGTCTTGTAACTCCCAGTGTAAACAGAACACCGACGGGAACCATTATTCCGACTGTTCCGGAATTAAGCGCAGGAACAAGGATAAAGAGTACCAGCATAAGAATGACGGGGGCAATTGCGATTTTCCAGTTTCTTGAAATAAATACAACGCCGAGGCCACCGAAAAGTGCGGGAAGAATCTGGGCAAAAGCGGGAGCGAGAGCCTCCGATTGCAGAACAGGCATAAGTGGAACAATCAGAATGACACCGAGAATGATAATAAGCGTTGTTACAATGGAAGATACGGCAATTGCAATGGTGGAGATTATCTCGCCCTCCTCACTGTTTGCCTTTACGTTGTTCTGCTCAAGAGCGTTTAGGGCAACGGGAAGCTTGAGATTTGAGATATTTCCCGTCACGAAGGACAGGTAGCTTCCACCCGCGCCGAGCATGGGGATATATGTGAAGGTTTCGATTATACCGACAGCCCAGTACATGGGAGCCGTGGCCAGCAGACCGAAGCCAAGCCCGCGCCAGTTGGGCACTGCACCGAATATAAGACATACGGCAAAGGGGAAAACAAGGAGGACTGCAGTCATTGAAAAGCCCCAGATTTTACCCCAGCGATGGACACTGTTAAGATATTCTTCTCTTGTTCTCATCTTTTTCTCCCCTCCTTATGATAACCAGGCTGTGAGCGGAATTGCGGAAGCCATTCCGAGAATAAGGGAGGCCGGAAGGGCGTAATCGGTTATTCCGCGCCAGCCCGTCTTCTTTGAAAGGATTCCGGCAACAGCCATTACTATTGCGGAAACAAAGAAAACAAATACGGGAATAAGGCCCGAAAGATTCCCGCCGCCTACACCAGCAACATCGCAGAAAACGTATCCGACAAAGGCGGAAATCATACCGATAAACAGTGAGCTCTGGAAAAGCTCGGACCACTTTTTATCCTTTGCCTCCATCTTCAGCATGCCCCCAAGCTGTCTTTTGCAAACAAGAGGAACAAGCCATATTCCGACAAGGATACTTGCCGTCATAACAAGAGCAATTGTAACATACTCCGAGGCATTAAGGGCAGTACCGCTTCCGAATACAAGGCCCATTGCAGACTCTGCATTTGATGCGGCAATAGTCTCATATGACAGGGAGCCCACAACGGAAAGGCGAAGCCAGGGTAGGGGCAGACCCAGATCCTTTGAAAGTGTCATTACACTTACAACAATTGCAACGGCCGGCATTATCGTAAATATTGCAGCCGTGCGGATTGTCTTTCTCAGCATGGACTTTTCCATTCCTATTTCCCTTGCGCGCTTAAGTGCCTTCAGGAGGAAAAATACGGACTGAAGAAGCACAATCAGAATGATTATTGCCGCAAGAACAAACAAAACGGGACTGTTAACACTAAATTCCATTTGCTTTCTCCTTTACTTTTTTAATAGAATTATAGCAATGCAGGAAGGAAAATTCAATATCCAAAATTTACGGATATATATTTATTCATCTATTTTATTGGGAATGGTGCAAATATTCGGGAAACACTTTTTATATATAATTGCTATACACTTTTTATATTTTTGTGATATAATATAAAGTTAGTTAGATATACAATCTAAGTTTCTCAAAGAGGGTTATTATGAAAAAATGCTATCGTGCCGGTGTGGATATCGGCTCCACCACTGTTAAGCTGGTGATTCTTGACGATGATAACAAGATAATTTTCGGAGAGTACCGCCGTCATCAGGCTCATACTCAGGAGGTTCTGGCCGAGCTTCTTTCCGAAGCGAAGGAAAAGCTGGGAGACTGCCTTCTTAAAATAAAAATAACCGGTTCCGGCTCCATAAGCCTTGGTATGGCACTTAAAATCGGATTTGTTCAGGAGGTCGTTGCTGTTGCAAAGGCCCTAAAGTTCTGCGCTCCGCAGACCGACGTCGCCATAGAGCTCGGCGGAGAGGACGCAAAGATAATATATTTCAGGGGTGGCCTTGAGGAGCGTATGAACGGCATCTGCGCCGGAGGAACAGGCTCCTTTATCGACCAGATGGCTGCCCTTCTTCAGGACGATGCGGAGGGTCTTAACAAGGCCGCAGAGCAGTATCAGCAGATATATCCTATTGCCGCACGCTGCGGAGTATTTGCCAAGACGGATATTCAGCCCCTTATTAACGAGGGCGCAACAAAGCCGGACCTTGCCGCATCCATATTTCAGGCAGTTGTTAACCAGACCATCTCCGGTCTTGCCTGCGGTAAGCCCATAAGAGGCTGTGTTGCCTTCCTCGGCGGTCCCCTTCACTTCATGCCCGAGCTTAAAAAGGCTTTTATAAGAACTCTCAGGCTTACCGAGGAAAATATTGTCGATCCCGAGACTTCCCATCTTTTTGCGGCAATGGGCTCTGCACTTGAGTCGGATGATGCCGAAGAAAGAGAGATGGACGAGCTTATTTCCGCACTGAAGGGCGGAGTTAAGGTTGACTTTGAAATAAAGCGCCTTGATGCTCTTTTCAGAAGCAAGGAAGAGTATAACGCTTTCTGCGAAAGGCATGGAAGGGCAGTTGTCAAAAAAGGTGATATCTCCTCCTACTCCGGACCTGTTTATCTCGGCATTGACGCCGGCTCCACAACCACAAAGCTGGCTCTTATAGGAAGCAACGGCGAGCTTTTATGGTCCTTCTATGCAAACAATCAGGGAAGCCCCATCGAAACTGCAAAGACAGCACTGGCACAGCTTAATGAGAAGCTGCCTGAAGGGGCATACATTGCAAGAGCCTGCTCCACAGGCTATGGTGAAGGACTTCTCAAGACAGCACTCTGCCTTGACGACGGCGAGGTTGAAACCATTGCCCACTGCACTGCAGCCGATTTCTTTGACCCCGAGGTTGACTGTGTTCTCGATATAGGCGGTCAGGATATGAAGTGCATAAAGCTCAGGAACGGTGCCGTTGATTCCATTATGCTCAACGAGGCCTGCTCCTCCGGCTGCGGCTCCTTCATTGAGAACTTTGCCGTCTCTCTCGGTTTTACCGCAGAAGCCTTCGGAAATGAGGCTCTCTTTGCGGAGAATCCCGTTGACCTGGGAACACGCTGCACTGTCTTTATGAATTCCAATGTTAAGCAGGCTCAGAAGGAAGGCGCCTCCGTTGCGGACATCTCCTCCGGTCTTGCTTACTCCGTAATTAAAAACGCTCTTTACAAGGTTATTAAGCTTTCCGATGCAAAGGACCTCGGAAAGCACGTAGTTGTACAGGGCGGTACCTTTTACAACAAGGCCGTTTTACGTGCATTCGAGCTTATAACCGGAGTTGAGGCAATCTGCCCCGATATATCCGGAATTATGGGCGCCTTCGGTGCCGCACTTCTCGCAAGAAACCGTTACGCCGGAGAAAAGAGCACCATCCTGTCCTTTGAAGAAATTAAGAATCTTTCCTTTAAGACAAAAACCGCAAGATGCGGAGGCTGCACAAACAACTGCATGCTCACCATCAGTATTTTCGAGGGCGGAAGGCGTCATATAACAGGAAACCGCTGTGAAAAGGGCGCCGGAGCTGCGGAAAAATCCAAGGCCGGTAATATGGTTGCCTATAAACTGAAGAGAATTTTCGACTACGAGCCTCTTGAGAATGCCCCGAGAGGTGAAATAGGCATTCCGAGAGTTCTGAATATGTATGAAAACTTCCCCTTCTGGGCAACATTCTTCAGAAAGCTCGGCTTTAAGACTGTTCTCTCCCCCCTTTCCGACAGAAAGCTTTATGAGCGCGGAATGGAATCAATTCCCTCCGAAAGCGAGTGCTACCCCGCAAAGCTTGCCCATGGACATATCCAGTGGCTTGTTGACAACGGAATCAAGACAATATTCCATCCCTGCGTTTTCTATGAGCATCAGGAAATCAAAAACGCACAGAACCACTATAACTGCCCCATTGTCGTATCCTATGCTGAAAATCTTAAGAACAATGTGGAGGCCGTTGTTGACGGAGATGTAAAATACATAAGGCCCTTTATGGCCTTCACAAACGAAAAGGTCACAGCCGACAGACTCTCAATGCTCTGCAAAGAGGTCTGGGATATTCCCGAAAAGGAAGTAAGAGCGGCCGTTGCAGAGGCCTGGGCCGAGCAGTACAGGGCAAAATCCGAAATTAAAACAGAGGGTCTCAGACTCCTTACCGAAATGGTTCACAACAAGGGCAAGGGAATTGTCCTTGCGGGAAGGCCCTACCATATTGACCCCGAAATCAACCACGGAATTCCGGAGATGATTGCATCCTACGGTCTTACCGTTTTCACAGAGGATTCTCTTCCCTTTGAGGCTGCAACAAGAAGAACCTTAAGAGCCACCGACCAGTGGGTTTATCACTCCCGTCTTTATTCTGCCGCCGAATTCATTTCAAAGAGAAACGACCTTGAGATGATTCAGCTTAACTCCTTCGGCTGCGGTCTTGACGCCGTTACAACAGACCAGGTTGCGGAAATTCTGGAATCAAACGGAAAGCTTTACACGGTTCTCAAAATCGACGAGGTAAGCAACCTCGGTGCTGCACGAATCAGACTCAGAAGCCTTATTGCCGCAATGAAGCAGCGCAGCATTCAGGGTATGAGCGCACTGGGCAGACCTGTTCGCTATAACAGAAGTGAATTTACAAAGCAGATGTATGATGAGGGCTACACAATTCTTGCACCTCAGATGAGCCCCATTCACTTTGATATTCTGGAGCCTCTGTTCAGACATTACGGCTTCAACCTCATTTTCCTTAAAAATGATAATCGTGATGCCATTGATATGGGTCTTAAGTATGTCAACAACGATGCCTGCTTCCCCTCTATAACCGTTGTAGGCCAGATTATGGAGGCAGTTCTTTCCGGAAAATACGATACGGATAAGCTTGCTATAATTATGTCCCAGACAGGCGGATGCTGCCGTGCCTCCAACTATGTCGGCTTTATAAGAAGAGCTCTCGACAAGGTGGGTCTTTCCCATATTCCCGTTATCTCCCTTAACGCAAACGGAATGGAGAAAAACGAGGGCTTTAAGCTCCAGCCAAAGCTTCTTTTCTCTGCGGCAAAGGGCATTGTTTTCGGCGATTTGTTTATGCGCTGCCTTTACAGAGTAAGGCCCTATGAGCTCACAATGGGCTCTGCCAATGCTCTGCACGAGGAGTGGAAGAAAAAGTGCGTTGCCTCTCTGATAGGAGAAAAGGGCGCCCTTTCATATGCGAATGTATGCAGGGGAATTGTGGAGGCCTTTGATAGCTTCCCCATTGATGAAAACCTTAAAAAGCCCAGAGTCGGAATTGTGGGAGAAATTCTCGTTAAATACATGCCTCTTGCAAACAACAACCTTGTTGAGCTTCTTGAGCAGGAGGGCGCAGAGGCCGTTGTACCCGACCTTATGGACTTTATGAACTACTGCCTGCTGGGCGGTGAGTACAAGCATAAGTTCTACGGAATGAGCGTTAAAAACTCTATTACCGCAGATGTGGGAATCAAAGCCGTCAGAGCCCTTCAGAAGCCTGCAATTGAAGCTCTTCACAGGAGCAAACGCTTTGAGCCTCCCATGCCCATAAGAGATGTTGCAGAGCTTGCCAAGCCCTTCCTATCCCTCGGAAATCAGTACGGTGAGGGCTGGTTCCTTACCGGAGAGATGGTTGAGCTTGTAACCTCCGGCACACCGAATATTGTCTGCATTCAGCCCTTTGCCTGCCTTCCCAACCACGTTGTGGGTAAGGGCGTAATAAAAGCACTGAAGAAAGAATATCCCCAGGCAAATATCGTTGCCGTTGACTACGACCCCGGCGCAAGCGAGGTTAACCAGCTTAACAGAATCAAGCTGATGCTTTCAACGGCCAAGGAAAATCTTGAAAAAGAAAATAACTGAGCAAAAATCAAGCGAGGCTTACACATGAATATTGCAGTCAGATATTTTACCCGTTCCGGAAATACCAAAAAATTAGCCGAGGCTGTTGCAAAAGTGGCCTTCGCCGAAGCTATGGAGGTCTCTTCTCCTCTTACCGAAAAGGCCGACATTCTCTTTCTTGCCTGTTCATACTACGCCTTTGATATAGACCCCGAGGTCAAGAGATTTATTCTGGAAAACAAAAGCAATATAGGAAAAATAGTCTGTGTCGGCACATCTGCCATGATGAAATCAATTAAAAGACCTGTAAGAAGGGTTGCATCGAAAGCAGGTATTACCGTTGCGGATGAGGAGTTTCACTGCCGCGGGCAGTTTAAGAAGGCTCATCCGGGAAGGCCCAACGAAAACGACCTGTCTATGGCAGCCGACTTTGTTAAGAGTCTTATCCCGCAGAAGCTTTAATCCTTTATAAGCCCCTTAACGGCTGCAAGGCTTTTCCGAAACAAGCGTCATGGAGGAACAAACGATGACCGATATTAAAAAGCAAATTGAATCGAGAAGAAGCGTACGAACATATAACGGTTTACCACTGTCCGAAAGCTTAAGAGAGCAGCTTCTTACCTATGCAAACAGCATAGAAAACCCCTTTGGAATTCCTGCTGAGTTCAGACTCCTTGATGCGAAAAAATACGGTCTTAGCTGTCCCGTCGTAACCGGAACAGAGCTCTTTGTGGGAGGAAAACTCAAGAATTCACCGGATGCAAGCCTTGCCTTCGGATATTCCTTTGAAGAATTTGTTCTGTTTGCCCGGTCTATAGGCCTTGGCACTGTATGGATTGGCGGAACCATGAACCGTGACGCCTTTGAAAAGGCCATGGAGCTGAGCGAGGATGAAATAATGCCCTGCGTCAGTCCTGTCGGAGTTACGGCAAAGAAAATGTCAATTCGCGAGAGCCTTATGAGAAAGGGCGTTAAGGCCGATGAGCGACTGCCCTTTGAGGAGCTTTTCTTTGACGGCTCATTTGACACTCCCCTAAGGAAAGAAAATGCCGGAGTATTTGCAGAGCCTCTTGAAATGGTAAGGCTCGCCCCCTCTGCCGTTAACAAGCAGCCCTGGCGTGTTGTCATATCGGACAATGCCGCTCACTTCTATTTAATGCGCAGCAAGGGCTTCGGTCACAGTGAAAGGCTGGATATGCAGATGGTTGATATCGGAATTGCCCTTTGCCATTTTGCTTTGACGGCAAAGGACAAGGGCTATCATATAACATTTCTGAAAAAGCAGCCCGCAAATACCGCAGATAACGGTGCAGAGTATATCTGCTCATATGTGATTGAATAATAACAGCAATAAAAAACAGCAGTAATCGAAAGATGAAATCAATCGCTTACTGCTGTTTTTGGTTTATACGGGGGCCTTTGTTCGGCTTTTTTATTTTGTTTTAATACTCTGCATGACGCTTTCTGTAAAACTGGGCAATCTTAGCCTTGGCCAGAAGGTCTGTGCCTTTTTCATCCATTGAACGTACAAGCTCGCCATTCTGCATATAGTATCCGTAAGAGTGAAGAACCGTTGTTTCCTCCATAAGCTCATCCATAAGCTGCATATACTCGCTTCCTTTTCCGAGGCCTGCCTCATCAAAGATAAGGTTCATAAGGAAGCAGGGGCTTATGTCGGGGCCTTCGCCGATAAAATCATTCCCCAGACATTCCTTTGCGGCATTATTAGCCCAGATTAAATATCTCGTTCCGAAATAGTTATAAAAGCCCTCGACTGTTGATGTGTCGAGATTAATATAATTCTCGTTATAAACACTGTTGGAGTAACCCAGCCAGGGCTTATGGTCACCGAAAACAACAAGAAGAACCGGGGCCTCATCGTCCTTCAGAGCTTCTTTAAGCTTCACAAGGTTTTCGGAGGTATTTTTAACCGAGCCTAAATAATTGCTTAAAATATAATAGCTCTCATCGGAGGCGCTGTCCCCTTCCCGGTATCCGTCACCCCAGTCAAGGCCGGTCATAGTATACGGTCCATGCCCCTGATATGAGACCGAGAGGTTAAAATAGGGGGTATCCTTATCCCTTGCATTGTAGAGCTCCAGAATATCCGTAATGAAGACATCATCAAGTGCAATGCCACCCGTCATATCCGCATAGCGGTTTTCAATGAAATAATAGTTTTCAAAGCCGAGGTAGGAATTAACGTTTCTGCGGTTATAAAACCAGTCATAGCAAGGGTGTGCGCCCTCTGTATAGTATCCCTGAGAAGCAAAGTAACGGGCATAGGAGCCTGTGTCCTTACGGAAATCGTCAAGAGTAAAATATCCCGTTGCAAAGCATCTCTCTGTGTCTATGGTGCCGCCGGCAAAGATATTTGTCAGAAGATTTCCGGACAGACTCTCTTCCTCAAACATATGAAAAGCCTTATAAACATCCTCATTTATTCCCTCAAAGCCTATTCTCTCAAGGTCCGCAAAGGCTTCAAGCTGAATGGCTATAATATTGACCTTTCTGTCTTCGGGAATGTCTTCGGAGGAGTAAGCACTTAAGATTTCCTTTGCGGCAGCATCGGAATAGCCCTCGGGCTTTTCCGGAAATGCCGAGGGAATACTGTGAATAAAGGGATAAACAAAGCCCTTTGAAATATAGACCTGGGTCGCAGACCATCTGCTTATATGCTCAAAATTCTCTGTTTTATTCTCATAAATGTCATTGCTTAAATAAAGCTTCGATATCGGGAATGCGGAAATAAGAAGAACCAGTGCACAAACAAAGCGCGGAAGCTTTTTAGGACGCAGTCTTACAAAAAAGAACAGAAACAGAGTAATGATTAAATAGGCGGCAATGCAGAATAACAGCCTTTCGTCAAGAGAGATGTCATAATTCTCGCTGACCTTCAGTGCCGTTCCTATTGCGGAAGCATCAATAAACATAAACGGGTCATCACGACAGAGAAGCTTAAAGTAGTTTCCTATTGAAGCAAGCAGAATCGGAAGACCGCCTGCAAGAAAAGCAATCCAGGCTCTTCCGATAATGAGGTATAACAGCAGTACAAGAAAAACGGGTGGAAGTATATTAAGAGCCGCAATAAGAGGATGCGTAAAATAGCCCCATGCTATTTCCCAGGAATAATGTCCGAAGGCAAGAAGAATACTGCAAAGGCCCGCCCCGACGCCTGCGGCAATTATGAAAAACCAGTTCCAGATATAGTATAAGCCCCTGAGCTTTGAAGGCCGGGGGGCAAAAAGAAAGCATGATAAAAGCTTTTTCATTATCAATAAAGCTCCTTAATATTTATCGCGGCTGTATTATACCATCAAATGCATAAAAAAGCAAACACGGATAACATAAAAGCCCGATGCATAAAGCATCGGGCCTTCGGATAATAACGGTGTGTTTCCGTAAGAAAATTACCAGACTATGGTTCTTACTCTTACTACATTCTCAAGAGCCTCAAGATCGTCAATAACGTTCTGCTCAACAGCAACGTTAACATCAACGATGGTATAAGCATAGTCACCTCTGGACTTGTTGGTGAGGTTCTCAACGTTTACGCCGTCCTTGGAAAGAAGTCCTGTAATATTTGCGAGCATTGCGGGAATGTTCTTGTGGATAATGCAGATACGCATTACGCCGCTGCGGTCGAGGGCGCAGTTGGGAAGGTTAACGGAATTTTTGATATTACCGTTCTCGAGATAATCGATAACCTCGTCAACAGCCATAACAGCGCAGTTATCCTCACTCTCGGGGGTAGAGGCACCGAGATGGGGCATTGCGATAACGTTTCTGCCTTCGGTCATAAGCCTGTTATTGGGGAAGTCTGTTACATAGCAGGCAACACGGCCTGTATCGAGAGCCTTTATCATAGCCTCATCATCAACGATTTCACCGCGGGCAAGGTTAATGACGCGAACGCCTCTCTTCATCTGAGCAATAGCCTTCTCATCGATGAGCTTGGTTGTCTCGGGAGTGACGTGGATATGAGCGGTTATGTAATCGGCCTTGCGGTAAAGGTCGGAGAGATTCTTTACTATTTTGACATGTCTGTCGAGACGGAGAGCGGAATCAACGGAGAGATAGGGATCATAGCCTACAACATCCATACCAAGAGAAACAGCGCTGTTTGCAACATAGGTACCGATTGCGCCGAGACCGATGATACCGAGGGTCTTCTTATAAATCTCGGGACCGACGAATTCGCTCTTGCCCTTTTCAACTACAGTGGTAACATCTGTACCGGAGGCAACAACCTCCTTCACCCAGTTGATGGAGGCGGGAATACGGCGGGATGCAAGAAGAAGGGAGCAGATAACGAGCTCCTTTACGGCATTTGCATTTGCGCCGGGAGTATTGAATACGCAGATACCCTTTTCGCTGCAGCGGTCAATGGGAATATTGTTGACGCCGGAGCCTGCACGGGAGATGCAGAGAAGAGATGCGGGAAAATCATAGTCGTGGAGCTTTGCGGAGCGGAGAACAATGGCATCCTCGTCTTCAATCTTATCGGAGACATCATAGACTTCATCTGAGAAGCGCTCCAGACCGAGGGGAGAGATTTTGTTCATGGTTTTGATGCGAAACATAATAATTTACCTCCATAGCCGGTGAATACACCGGAAAAATTTTGCGGAAAAATAGGCGGAGCCATGCCCCGCTTTTCCCGCAATTAAAGTAAAATGTCAGGAAGCCTCCCGCTTAACCGCCCCATTTTTGAGGAAAGGCTTTGGGGGAGTTCCTTTTCAATGCATTATAATCTTTTTTTCAGCAAAGTCAAGTGGCAAAGATTAGACTATTTATACAAAGCATACATATTTTGAGGCAAAAGTTTATACAAAAACACAGTATAAAAAGCTTGAAATTTTAAGTATTGTTTGATAAAATATCCGAGCTTGTTTATGAGCACTTATTAAGTAAGACGGTCCGCTTCCGCGCCATTGAGAGCCTCCGGTATGAACGTCTATAAAAGGAAGGAAACCATAGAAATGGATCTTATCAAAACCCTTACCGCTCAGTACATGAAGCCTGAGCTGCCCGAGATGAACGTCGGCGATACCGTTAAGGTTACCGTAAAGGTTAAGGAAGGCTCCCGTGAGCGTACCCAGGCCTTCGAGGGAACCATCATTGCCAAGAAGCACGGCGGCATCAACGAGACCATCACCGTTCGCCGCATTTCCTACAACGTAGGCTGCGAGAAGGTCTTCCCCGTTCACTCCCCCACCATTGTTTCTGTTGAGACCGTCAGAAAAGGAAAGGTTCGCAGAGCAAAGCTCTACTACCTCCGCAATCGCGTCGGCAAGGCAGCAAAGATCAAAGAGCGTCTGTAATTTGCATAATTGCATGCGCAGAACCTTTTTGGTTCTACGAAAAACACCGAAGTTCATTTCAGGACTTCGGTGTTTTTTTACGCATTAGCTTTATTGTCAAGGCTCAGAATATTACCGAGTGCGAATTTACAGATGTATAGAACAAACAGAAGAAGATTATGACCCACCATACAGGCCCATGCAGATACAAGTCCGAAGCCAAGCAGCCTTGTGCATATGAAGGTACCGACTATTCTTATACACCACATACCGAGAACATTGAAAAGAAAGGGTTCCTTTGTTCTTCCGAGACCCTGCATAATTCCCTCAAGCACAATCGTGACTCCGAAAAACGGCTCCGATACCGCAACCATTCGTAAAACCGTTGAGCCAAGAGCAATGAGCCTGTCATCGGAAGAAAACAGCCTGAGAAGTGAAGGCGCAAGGGCAAAAAGCAAAGCTCCCGAGACAATCATAAGCATTATCTCAAGGGGAATAAACATTACAGTTAAGCTTCTGAGCCGTCTTTCGTCCCCGGCACCCTTTGCATTTCCCGCTAAGGTTCCGGCGGCTGACTGCATTCCGTATCCGGGAATATAGAACAGGGACTCAACCGTATTTGCAACGGTATGGGCCGCCGTTGACAGGTCTCCGAGAGCATTTATCATTGAAGCGAAAACAACATAGCCCATACAGGTTGCAAAACGCTGAAGCATATTTGGAACGGCAACGGAGAAGCAGGCTCCCAGTATTGTCCCGTTTGGTCTGAAATCACAGCCCCTCGGAGAAATAAGGGGCGATAAGAAAAAGGCCCGCGAAACGAGAATGCCTCCTGTTACAAAGGATATTGCACTTG
>JAKSPP010000021.1 GCA_024404735.1 Oscillospiraceae bacterium
CGAAGGAAATGTGGACTGCTGCCTGTTTACCAGCTCTTCGACTGTGAAGGCCTTGTATACATCGGTGACCTTCTCATCATTGGCGGTTACGCCGCCCTGCTGGATATTTCTTCTTGCATCGGACTTGGTCTGGCAGAGTCCGGAGCAGACGAGAAGAGAGAGAATATCCTTGTCGGCATCCTCGGCGATTTCTGTTGTGGGCATATCGCCGCCGCCGTTGCCTCCGAAGAGAGCCTTTGCGCTTGCCTGAGCAGCCTTTGCCTCTTCCTCGCCGTGTACAAGGGCGGTGAGCTCGTATGCAAGGATTTCCTTTGCCTCATTAAGCTGGCTGCCTTCCCAGGAATCCATGGCGTCAATCTGCTCAAGGGGAAGGAAGGTGAGCATTCTGATGCACTTGAGGACATCGGCATCGCCGATATTTCTCCAGTACTGGTAGAAATCGAAGGGAGAGGTCTTGTTGGGGTCAAGCCATACAGCGCCGGAGGCTGTCTTGCCCATCTTCTTGCCCTCGGAGTTGAGAAGCAGGGTGATGGTCATTGCGTGGGCATCCTTGCCCAGCTTGCGGCGGATAAGCTCGGTACCGCCGAGCATATTGCTCCACTGGTCATTTCCGCCGAACTGCATATTGCAGCCGTAGTTCTGGAAAAGGTAGTAGAAGTCGTAGCTCTGCATAATCATGTAGTTGAACTCAAGGAAGCTGAGGCCCTTCTCCATACGCTGCTTGTAGCACTCGGCCCTGAGCATGTTGTTAACGGAGAAGCATGCACCAACCTCTCTTAAAAGCTCAACATAGTTAAGCTTGAGAAGCCAGTCTGCATTGTTTACCATAATGGCCTTGCCCTCACCGAAATCAATGAAGCGCTCCATCTGCTTTTTGAAGCAGTCGCAGTTGTGCTGAATGATTTCGGGAGTCATCATAGTTCGCATATCTGTTCTTCCGGAGGGATCACCGACATGTCCGGTGCCACCGCCTATAAGAACAACGGGCTTGTTTCCTGCCTGCTGAAGTCTGCGCATAAGGCAGAGAGCCATAAAATGTCCGACATGAAGAGAGTCTGCAGTGGGGTCAAAGCCGATGTAGAAGGTGGCCTTGCCGTTGTTAACCATCTCGCGGATTTCTTCTTCGTTTGTGACCTGGGCAATTAAGCCACGGGCCTGTAATTCTTCATAAATTCCCATAGTATTTGTTTTTATCTCCAAATATAAATAATTTTCTTTCTAGTATTACTTTTTGACAGAGGTTGAACCCTTGAATACAGCTGCATTCTTAACAAAGTACTCTATTCCGGAATAGAGGGTTGTGACAAGAATAATTAGAGAGCAGATAAGGTTAAGAATGTCAATGTCGAAAATAAGCATAACGCAGATGCAAATCATTGTTGCAAAGGTTTTTACCTTTCCGGACATTGCCGCTGCAATAACGCGTCCCTGCTCGACGGCAATAAGGCGCATTCCGGAAACGGCAAACTCTCTGAAAAGAACAACGGCAAGAATCCAGCCGCTCATTGCTCCGTTCTGAACAAACCAGCACATTGCGGAAAGAACGAGCATCTTGTCGGCCAGAGGGTCTGCAAACTTTCCGAAGTCGGTGACCTGATTATATTTCCTTGCGATATATCCGTCAAGAAAATCTGTCAGGCTTGCAATGATAAATACGGCAAGAGCCGCAATTGAGGCGCCGGGGAAATTCAGATACAGAAAAAGCAGAAAAACGGGGATGAGAACTACTCTCATAAGTGTAAGCTTGTTTGCAGTCGTCATATCTTTCGTTTCTCCTTATATTTGCTCGCCGCAGAGCTCGTCATCCATAAGCCCTGTTATTCTGACTGTGGTGAAGTCTCCCTCATTGCAGTCACCCTCAAAATAGACTATTCCGTCAACCTCGTGTGAGTCTGCAAAGGTCCTTCCTATAAGGTATCCACCGTCCTCACCGACACAGAGAACCTCGAGCTCCTGACCTATTTTGGATTCGTAATACTCATCCATAATCTCGGCCTGCAGCTCCATAATAAGCTCGGCTCTGCGCTGAGCAACTTCTTCGTCGGGGCGGTTCGGCATCTTTTCGGCAGCAGTGCCTTCCTCGGGTGAGAAGGGGAATACGCCGGCTCTCTCTATTTTTGCCTCTCTCAGGAACTCGCAGAGCTCCTCAAAATCCTCCTCGGTTTCACCGGGGAAGCCTGTAATAAGGCTCGTTCTTAAAACAAGGCCGGGAATTTTATTGCGCAGCTTTTTGAAAAGCGCCCTGATGGAATCGCCTGTGTCGCGGCGATTCATTTTGCGAAGAATGGGGGTGGAAATATGCTGGATGGGGATATCAAGATATTTGCATATCTTGTCATTGGACGCAATCTCCTCAATAAGCTCATCCCCGAGAGAATCGGGATAGAGGTAATGGAGTCTGAGCCAGTGAACATCGGGGATTTCGGAAAGCTGTCTGAGAAGCTCATGAAGCTTGCGCTCTCCGTAAAGGTCCGTGCCGTAGCGTGTTATATCCTGTGCAATAATAATAAGCTCTTTGCACCCGGCCTCGGCAAGGGCCTTTGCCTCCGCAACAACGTTTTCCATAGGCCTGGAGCGATATTTTCCTCTGATTGAGGGAATTGCACAGAAAGAACAGCAGTTTGAGCATCCTTCGGCAATCTTGAGATATGCCCAGCCCGGTCCGGAGGTGAGATATCTTCCTATCTCGTCAACAGGAGCATTCTTATCTCCGTAGCTTTCCACATACTCGTCTTCAAAAACCTTTTTGAGTGTGTCGACTATTTCGGAATAGCTGCCAACACCGAGAATGGCATCGATTTCGGGTATTTCTTTTTTAATCTCATCCTTATATCTCTGTGCCATACAGCCACATACGATAATTTTTCCGAGAAGGCCTTCTTTTTTAAGCTCACAGCAGTCGAGGATATTGTCGATGGCCTCGCTTTTTGCCGAATCAATGAAGCCGCAGGTGTTGATTATAACAGCATCGGCACCCTCGGGCTCGGGGACTATGGTAAAGCCCGCATCGTCGATAAGGCAAAGCATCTGCTCGGAGTTTATGAGGTTCTTGCTGCAGCCGAGAGATATAAGAGTAATTTTTTTGTTTTCCATTAGTTTTTATCCGTATTAATTAATATTCCGGGTCGATTCTTCTTCTCTCAAGAGCTTCTCTTATCTGCCCGTAGGAAAAGCCCCGTCTTATAAGGAAATCTGTCGCCTTCTTTATTTCCTTCATATCGGGCTCTTCGGAGCGCAGCTTTGAGGCAAGCAGTCTGTCGATTGTGTCATCCTGCTCGGGAAGCTCCAGAAGAGCTTCATCCCAGTATTCCTTCGGAATCTGTCTTTTATAAAGCTCGTCCCTTATTCGCCTTGAGCCGTAGCCCTTTGCCGCGCAGGAGCGGACAACGCTCTTTGCAAGCTCGGCATCGTTGAGAAAATGCCTGTCCAGAAGCACGGAAACGGCTCTTGCTGCATTCTCTTCGCTCTCGCCCTTCATTACAAGGCGCTCGAAAAGAGCCCTTTCGCTTATGGCAGTTGCGGAGAGAATACGAAGAGCTCTCTGATAGCAGGCGTCAAAGCTTGCCTCGGACGAAAGAGCCCTGTGCTCCTCATCGTTAAGTTCACGCCCCGAGTACAGGGAAAAGTCCGCAACTATATTAAGGCTTACTGTAAAGGACTCTCCGCTGGAAAGAACCGCCCTGTAGTTTCCGGAGATAAGCTGAGTCAGAGACTCAACGGAAACGGGCATCAGAAGTCTTCCTCGTCAAGGAAATCGGCCTCATCAAGCTCGTCATTCTCCTCTGCAGTGGCTTCAAGAGAAATTCTTCCTGCGGCCTGTGCAGCCTTAAGGGCCTGAGGGCTCATTAGCTTATGGGCATTGTTTCTGATTTCGGTTTCGATTTCGTCGCAGATATCGGGGTTTTCCTGCAGATAAACCTTGACGTTATCTCTTCCCTGAACGCGCTGGTCGCCTATGGTGAACCAGGCACCGGATTTTTCGATAAGGTCAAGCTTTACGCCCAGGTCGCAGATTTCACCGATTTTGCTTATGCCCTCACCGTAGATGATATCAAACTCGGCCTCTTTGAAGGGGGGCGCAACCTTGTTCTTTGTAACCTTAACCTTGGTGCGGTTTCCGACCATCTCGCCGCCGACCTTGAGGGTCTCGACTCTGCGGACATCAATACGGACGGAGGAGAAATACTTGAGGGCTCTTCCGCCGGGTGTGGTTTCGGGATTGCCGTACATAACGCCGATTTTTTCACGGAGCTGGTTAATAAAGATTACTATGCAGTTGGTTTTGGAAATAGTGCCGGCCAGCTTTCTGAGGGCCTGGCTCATAAGTCTTGCGACAACGCCGACGGAGGAATCGCCCATCTCGCCTTCAAGCTCGGAGCGGGGAACAAGTGCGGCAACAGAGTCAACAATGACAACGTCAAGTGCGCCGGAGCGAACAAGAGCCTCTGCAATGTCCAGAGCCTGCTCGCCGGTGTCGGGCTGAGCAATAAGAAGGTTATCAATGTCAACGCCGAGGGCTCTTGCATAGGCGGGCTCGAGAGCATGCTCAACATCTATAAAGGCAACCTCGCCGCCCATCTTCTGTGCGGAAGCAAGAACGTGGAGGGCAAGAGTGGTTTTACCGGAGGATTCGGGTCCGTAAATCTCAACAATTCTTCCTCTGGGAAGTCCCCCGATTCCGAGGGCAAGGTCAAGAGAGAGAGAACCTGTGGAGATAGCTTCGCAGTTGACGGAAATGTTATCTCCCAGACGCATGATTGCGCCTTTGCCGTAGTTCTTTTCAATCTGAGAAAGTGCGGTTTCGAGAGCTTTTTTCTTGTCGGAGGCCTGTCCCGGCATGGAAACGGGAGCCTTTTTCTTTTCTGCCATAAAAATCTCCTTTTCTTTTTATGTGAATATTACGCTTAAATATAATGTACGCGAATTATTTTATAAGGGTCTTCTTCCGATAATAACCCTGTTTGTTCCTGCGGTGTCCATAACTGCGGAAACCTCACAGAATCCGTTCTCCGAAAGAATATCCATAACGTCCTTGTCCTGTTCTTCGCCTATTTCAAATACGAAAAATCCGCCGGGCTTAATTCTCTCCTTATGAAGGGGAATTATGATTCTGTAAAAATCAAGGCCGTCATCTCCTCCGTCAAGTGCACTCAGAGGCTCAAAGGAGCGGACGGACACATCAAGGGTTTCAATTTCCCGGGTGGGTATATAGGGGGGATTTGAAATAATCATGTCAAAGTCGGAAAGAGCCCCGGGAAATGGGGACAGTGCGTCAAGGCTCATAATTTCGGCTCTGTTTTCAAGGCCGAGTTTTTCGGCATTTTTGCGTGCGATACAGAGGGCGGCCTCGCTTATGTCCCCCATAACGGCACGGCCTTCGGGAATAAGGCTCAGAAGAGTCAGCCCGATGCAGCCGGAGCCCGTACATAAATCCATAATGCGGGGAGAAGAATTACCCTTAAGAAGGCGCTGCGCCTCGATAATGGCCGTTTCCGTATCGATTCTCGGAATAAGAACATCGTGAGAAACGTAAAACTCTATTCCGAAAAATTCCCATGTTCCCAGAATATAGGCAAGGGGCTCTCCGTTTTTTCGTCTGGAAACAAGCCCTGAAAGCTTATTCCGATAGCCATCGGGGACGGGAAGGGGATAGTCCCTTAAAAGAGCGGCCGTGTCGCCCCCCATTGCGAAGGCGGCAAGCTGTCTTGCCTCAAAAGCGGCGTTTTCTATGCCGGCCTCACTGAGAAGCCTTCTTGCCTCCGCTGTAAGAGCTGCGTAGGTTTCAGGGCTGCTTACCACTCGTCTGCGCCCTCTTTTTCGGGGATGACAAGCTTCAGAGCCTCAATGGCAACCTCAAGCATGCTGTCATCGGGCTCGAAGGTGGTGATGTGCTGCATCTGCTTTCCGGGCCAGGAAACGATTCTCGAGAAGGTGCAGTCGTGCCTTCCGACCCAACGGTTAATCTCATATGTGATGCCCACAATAATGGGGAGAAGTATAAGCTTTGCAAGAACGCGAACCAGGCCTGCGGCGATGCCCTCAAGTGCTGCAATGGCGGGGATGGATGCAAGCACCCAGGTCATAAAGGAGACAACAAAGATGCTTATTATCATAACAACAACAAGAAAGCTTGTTCCGCAGCGGGGGTGCAGACGGCTCTGCACTCGTGCATTTTCAACGGTAAGGGGCAGACCCTTTTCATAGCAGAAAATGGTTTTGTGCTCGGCCCCGTGATATGCGAAAACGCGTTTTATTTCCTTCATTCTCGTGCATAGCCACAGATATGCAAGGAAGATTACGATTCGGATGATTCCCTCAAGAATGCAGCGCAGAACAAGATTAATGCTGTCGGGAAGAAGCTCAAAGAGAAAAGCGGGAAGAAGAACAAAGAGACCGACGGCGAGGGCAAGTCCCAGAACCATCGCAATTGCGATAATGGCTTTTTCGGCCTTCTCATTTCCGAGCTTTTTCTCAAGCCACAGGTCAAATTTAGTGGGCTCCTCCTGCTGATCCTCGGGCAGCTGTTCGGCAGACCAGGTAAGCGCCTGCATACCCTTTGCCATGGAATCAATAAAGGTTACGATTCCTCTGATAAAGGGGATACCGAGGATGGGATATTTATCCTTGACGAGCTTAAGCTCATCAACATTTGTTACTAAGCTTCCGTCCTCCTTGCGGCAGACAATTGCCTGACGGTCAACACCGCGCATAAGAATGCCTTCCATCAAAGCCTGACCGCCTATTGAGGTCTTGAAATTCTTTTTATCAGACATTTGTTTCTCCGTTTATTTCCCAAAACCATTAACAAACAGCGGGACATATTAATACCAATATAGTATATCACATAAGGTGGAAAAAAGATAGCAAAAAATTTTAAAAATTTTAAAAAAAAGCTTGCATTTTAGAAATTGTTGTGTTATGATATCAAAGCTTTAGAGATGAGGCAAAAATATCCGGGTGTAGCGCAGATGGTAGCGTGCTTGAATGGGGTTCAAGAGGCCGCTGGTTCAAATCCAGTCACTCGGACCAATTAAAAAGGACTATCCTTTGGGATAGTTCTTTTTTTGTTTAATCCAAATCTTCCCTGCGGCCTCTTGAAGCCTAAGAGGGAATAAGGTGTGAGGTCACCGACTAAATTCCGGTTACCGGGACCAATCAAAAAGGACCATCCCTTGGGATAGTCCTTTTATATTACCGATTATTAATAACCGATAAACGAATTAACTCGGGAGGTTATTTATCAGAGGCTGTGCTCAGCTCTTGCAATAACGTCGTTCTGCATGGCCTCGGTCATATCGACGAAGTAAGCAGAATATCCGGCGATACGAACAACGAGGTTGTGGTACTCATCGGGGCATTCCTGAGCCTTGCGCATGGTGGCGGAGTCAACAACGTTGTACTGGCACTCCATTCCGCCCAGATCAAAGTAGGTCTGAGTAAGATTCTTGAGCTTCTCGTTGCCGGCAGAGCCGCGGAGGGCTGTGGGATGAATCTTAAGGTTGACGGCCAGACCGTCCATGTAACGGGAGTGGTCAAAGCAGACAGAGGATGTGAATACGCCGGTAGGACCGGTTACGTCGCGTCCCTGTACGGGGCTGCAAGCATCTGCAATGGGAGTGTATGCCTTGCGTCCGTCGGGGGTGGCCCAGGTCATCTCACCCTGCTGTACGTGGTCGGCAGCGCCGAACATACCGCACTTATAAACCTTGCAGCGGGCTGTGGAGTAGGGACGGCTGGTGTTGTAGTAGAAGTCCATAAGATAAGTCATCTGCTCATCTGCATACTTATCGCCGTTACCGTAATGAGGTACCTGATTGATTATCATCTGCTGGAGGTCCTCATAGCCAACCCAGTCAGCCAGAATAGCATCGAGGTAGGTCTTGGCATCAACAAGCTTCTTGTCGAATACAAGATACTTAAGAGCAGTCAGGGAGTCGGCAACGGTTGCAAGACCTGTTGCAACACCGCCGTAGGAATTATAGCGTGCACCGCCTGCGGAAACGTCCTTGCCCTTTTCCATACAGCCTGCAGTAGAGATGGACAGGTTGGGGAAGGGGAAGAGGCGGGGCTGCTCGTGGCAGGAGTAGTTGTTAACGGTAGCGGACCAGTCGAGAATCCACTTTCCGAGCTTCTCAAATGCGGCCTTAAGCTCATCGAAGGACTTCATATCCTGCAGGTAGCCGGAGCAGTACTCTGCGGGAGCCTGCTGTCCGTTCATGGGGTTAATGCCGTTGTTGATGGCCATATCGAGAACTATAGGCCAGTACATACCGTTGTGACCCATGGACATACCGTTGGGTGCGGGGTAATCGGTACCGGAGCCGACGATTTCCTGACATCCGATGATGGAGAAGTCGCGTGCATCCTCAAGAGAGAAGCCGAGTTCACGCATAACACCGGGGATAATAATCTCTTCGTTCTGGAAAAGGGGAAGACCGCCGATGCGCTTTGTGGTTTCAAGGGCGCATTCCCACATTTCAGCAGGAGTGTTCTTGCTTACACGGAGAGAGATGGTGGGGTCGTGGAGCTTAAGACGGGTAATGGTTTCGAGAACCATGAAGGAAACGGGGTTGGTTCCGTCCTCGCCGGTGATGGGGTCGCAGCCGCCGATGGTGGTGTGCTGGTAGGTGTTGCCGACACCGGTGGTCTGAGCGCGCTTTCCGAGACCGCCGCCGTAGAAGAGGTTAAGCTTAAGGAAGAAGGCGTCAACCAGCTCCTGAGCATAATCAAGAGTGATGGTTCCCTTTTCGAGGTCGCTCTTCAGGAACGGCCAGGTGTACATATCGAAACGACCCATGGAGGTTACGCCGGGGTCATTGTCAACCTTGAGGAAAACATTGTAAATCATGGTCTGCTGGCAGGCCTCCCAGAAGGTACGGGCGGGCTCTGTTGCAATCCAGTCGAGGCCCTCTGCCATCTTGAGAAGCTCGGCCTTTCTCTCGGGAGAGGCGCTCTCTGCCTTTTCACGGGCAAGAGCAGCGTAGCGGCGGGTCAGGGTGATAGCACCGTCGCAGGCCAGAGTTGCGGCCTTGTAGAAGAGGTACTTATCCATATCATCGCCCTGAATATTACCCTTGCGGGCATCCATCCAGTCCTGAGCCTGCTTGCGGATTTTTCCGTAGCCGTCACGGATGATGTTCTGGAAACCGGGAGTAAGATGACCGGGGTTGAGAAGAAGTCCCCAGAAGTCCTCACGGCCGAAGGTAGTTGCAAGAAGCTTTGTTACTTCCTCTGCACCGTCGGGCATCCAGTCGGGGGCGGGACCCTCGTGCTTGGAGCGCATTTTGTTTGCCAGAGCACGGAGCTCTTTAAGGTCATCGGGATGAATTGCCATCTTCTGCTTTGCATAGTAGGGGTCATCCAGAGGAGCATGATGGAGGCCGTCCTCACCGATGGGCCAGGTGTTTTCGATGTCGCAGCTGAGCCAGAACATACCTCTGGCGGCACCCCAGTACTTTCCGCCCATATCGCCGACGAAGTACTCATCATCGCCGATGTTGATGGGCATATTGGAAATAACATAGAGAGATACTGCTGCCTTCTTTACTACAGGGGGATAGTTGCGGTAGAGCTCGGTTGCTTCATAGTGAAGACGGTCAACTTCACTGTCGGCAATCATAAGGCGGTCACGAACCTTATCGCGCATTCTTGCAATGCGGTCGGAAATCGGTCTGAATTCGTACATAAGACTCTCCTAAAAATAAAAATTCATTGTATTTGTTGTTGTTTGGCTCAATACCTTTAATTATATAGCAATCCCGGGGAATATGCAAATGAATTTTTCCCTTAAGCTACGTTTTTCAAAAAAGGCGAACCTATCGGGTATGAATAATTCCCCGTTTACAGCCGTGTAAACGGGGAAGGGTAGTTACGGTGTAAGCCTGAGGCTTATCAGTGGGCAATCATTGAGTTCTTTTCCCACTTGCCGCTGAAATAGTAAATCCAGGTTATGATAAAACCAACGCCGAAGCCGAACAGTCCGTTCCACCATATGATTGACAGACCGAACAGTGCACTGTATCTGAGGGCATAAGTGACAACTACGCGGGTTGCAAGGACGGCAACTGCAATAATAGCGGGGGGAAGACCATGGTTTGAACCCTGAAATACTCCGAATACGGGGAAATATGCATTCAGAAGAAGATTTGTGAATGCCGTTGTGTGCAGATGGCGAATACACAGGGCTGCCGCATCTTCCTCAAGTCCGAAGAGCTGGATAAGGCCACCGGAGAAAAGTCTTATACAGGCCGAAATAATAAGGGTGACACCGAGAGACATTACAAATGTCTGCCACAGGCCTTTTCGTACGCGGTCAATTCTTCCTGCGCCGATGTTCTGTCCTGTGTAGGTTGCAAGAGTTGTCTGGAAGGCGTTTCCGGGGAGATTGAGATACATCTCTATTCTCATTGCAACGGTATATGATGCCGTCATTGTTTCGCCGAAGTCATTAACGGCGCGCTGAATGAAGGCAAGACCGATGGAAACAACGGCAGTCTGCAGTGAGATAGGGAAGCCGATTTTAAGAGTCTGCTTTGCAATCAGTCCGGACCAGGTGTACTCCTTAAGCCTGAAGCGGAAAATGGGGTACTTTTTGGTCATGTAGATATATGCGGCCGCAGCGGCTGCAATCTGCGAAATTACGGTTGCAATTGCGGTGCCCGCAACACCCCAGCGGAAAACGGCAACAAACAGAATGTCGAGAACTACATTTACAACGGCGGATATAAGAAGAAAATAGAGGGTTGCGGCACTGTCTCCCACCGCTCGCAGAAGCGATGCGAAAATATTATACGCAAACTGGAAAACCATACCTGCCGAGAAAATGAGGAAGTATGTCATTGACATATCCAGAATGACGGAGGGAACATTAATAAAATAAATGAATGCAGGGCGTGCCAGTGCCATGGCAAGAATTGTGCAGACAATACCCATGCCCAGAAGCATAAGTATTCCGGTGGAGGCCGAACGGCGAACGCCCTCCATATCCTTGGCGCCGTAACGCTGCGAAACAATTACTCCGGCTCCGGCAGAGAAGCCGAGAGCAATGGATAGAAACAGAAATGAAAACGTTCCTGTTGTTCCGACGGCCGCCAGTGCAGATTGTCCCGCATAGTTGCCTGCAATGATTGTATCAACCGTGTTGTACATCTGCTGCAGAAGAGCACCTGCCAGAACAGGCATGGCAAAGCGCAGAGTATGCTTCCATGGCGCCCCTTCAGTCATTCTGAGTTCTTTCATTGAATGTAAGAGTTCCTTTCGATTTTTGAAATCATTCTATCATATTATTCTAAATTAAACAATGAATTAATGCTTAAAATGTAAAATATTGCCGAAAATCATAAAAGGCATTATTCATAAACAACCGGCACCGGTTCTCTGTATAATGAGAAACGGTGCCGGTATTCTGTCATAAGTTTATATATTCAGTGCCGCATTAAAGCCCTCGTGGATGGCGTCGCCGATGTTCCTCGGCTTTTTGCAGTCGCCTATTACAGTGCAGGAGCTTTCGGGGGCAAGGCGGCGAATGGTGTCAATAAGTTCTCTGTTTGGCTCCATTCCGATTCCGTAAAGAACGTTATCGCAGGGGTAGAACTCTCTTTCACCGTTTTCGTTTTCATAAACAAGGCCATCGGCCCTGATTTCAACGGCTTTGCAGGAATTTTTAACTTCTCCGCTCGCTGAAGTAAGCATCTCGTAAAGAGCGCCGTGCATAGTCATCTGAAGGGGTGTGGCAGAGCGCTTGAACACAGTAACGCTCTTGCCCTCCCTTGCAAGTGCAACCGCTGCCTCAAGTGCAACGTAGCTGCCTCCTATAACGGCAACTGTCTTGCCCGCCTCTCTCTTTCCGCTGAGACAGTCGGCGGCCCAGAAGGCATTTTCTCTGTCTGCACCGGGAACATCCGGTACTCTCGGAACAGCGCCCTGGGCAATGATGATTCCGTCGGGCTTAAGTGCGCTGATTTCCTCGGGGGTTGGGGCCTTTCCGCAGATAAGCTCGGCTCCGCTTTTCTCAAAAGCCTTCAGCATATAGTCGCAGTAGGCCTGCATTTCGTTCTTGAGACCCTTTGCTCCGCAGGAAAGAAGATTTCCTCCGGGCTGCTTTTCCTTTTCGAAAACAACAACCTCGTGTCCGCGCTCCCTTGCTGTTATTGCCGCCTGCATTCCGCCGGGGCCGGCTCCTATGATAACGATTTTTTTGGACTGAGGTGCTTTGAAAACATCTCCTGCACAGAGCTCTCTTTCTCTTCCCAGCTTGGGGTTCATTCCGCAGGCAAGGGTGGCTCTTCCTCTCATCCTGTCCGTGCACCAGCCACAGCGTGAGCAGGGGCGGATGCTTTCACCTTCATTGTGGGCAGCTTTTCGCAGCATATCCGGGTCGGACATCAGAGGCCTTCCGAATGCAACAAAGTCTGCATATCCCTCGGAGAGAATTTTTTCCGCGTTCTGAATGTTTGAAATACCGGCAACGGTTGTGATTTTACATTTCTTGATGATTTTTTTGAGCTCGGCTGCATACCTTACATTTATCATCTGTCCCTGATATGCCCCCGGGAACCAGTATTTGAAGTATGCGAGAATGGAGTGGGTACCTGCGGATATATTCATTATATCTATTGCGCCCTGGTCCTCGTACATACGGAGCATACGCTTTGTTTCTTCAAAGTGCATGCCTTCGGGATGAATTTCATCTGCGGAAAAGCGCATTTCAATGACGAAATCTTCACCGCATTTTTTCCTTACAGCCTCTGCAATTTCCATGCCGAAGCGGGCGCGGTTTTCGGTTGAGCCTCCGTATTCATCGGTTCTTTTATTGAAGATGGGGCTTGAAAACTGCCCTATAAGGTTTGTATGTCCGCCATGGAGCATGCACATCTTAAAGCCTGCTCTCTTAAGTCTGTAGGCTCCGTCAACATACATCTGCTGGATTTCCTTGATTCTCTCTCTGCTCATTTCAAGAGAGGGGATTGGCTCACTGCCCCTCAGACGGGCGTTTGTCATCTCACGCTCCATAATAATGGGGGAGGGACCCTCGGGATTAACCCAGTTGTTGTATTCGGGCATTGCATCAAGTCCGGAGTGATTGACCTCGGCGGAAACGATGCAGCCGTAGCTGTCGCCCATATCCGCAAATCTTGAAAGGCCGGGTATGTAGTCATCCGTATCAAGACCAACCTGTCGGGGCTCATCCTGAGAACGGGCGAGCTCAACAGAGCAGTTTCCGAGAGTGACGATGGCCGTTCCGCCTCTGCAGACAGGCCTGAAAAAGTCAATAAAGCCGTCTGTAATATATCCCTCCTTTGAGGGGTAATTGGGGGATACGGGGGCCATTTCGATACGGTTTTTATATTCAAGACCTCTTATCTCAAGGGGTGTGAAAACATTTTTATATATGCTTGCCATACTCTCCTCCTGTAAGCGATGAAAAGATATATTCGAATAATATCATAATTGAGTAAACAATACAAGTGTCCGAAGGCAGAGATGAACATTAAATTGAAATTCCCGCTGTCCTCCGCAAATGCGAAGGTCCGGCGGGAATCTGACCGCATGCTCTTTTCATTTTGCCGTTGCGTCGAAGGTCTCTCTCCAGCTTACGGCTATTTCGGAAACCTCTTTTAGCTTTTCGTCAAGAAGCTCACTCATTTTTCTGTTAAGGCTTGTCAGCATAATAATTTTGTTTGCCGATATGTCCTTTTCTTCCTGAAGCAAATCCTCAAGCTCTGCAATGCGCAGGCTCTTTTTTCTCTTTTCCTCATTAAGACGGGAGATTTCCGATTTCAGATCGTCAAGCATGCTCTTGGCGGCATCAATCTCCGCTCTGGACTTTGCGCCGGCATTTTCCTTCCGAAGCTTCTCAAGCTCGGCCTGCAGCTCGGAAAATTCATCCGGGTCGGGTGCTTTGGAAAGCTGCTCCTTCAGTATCCGAAGCTCCTCTGAATATCCGCTGCCGGAGGCCTCTGCGTTTTTAACGGCCTCGGCGGCCGCTGCCTCCGCTGCGGAAAGCTTCTGCTTCATTGCCTCTATGTCTGCAGCTCTGGGTGCCTCGAGAAGCTGCTTTTTAAGAGAAGCTATTTCTCTTTCAGATTCCTCAGCCTGCTTTTTAAGAGCTTCCTTCTCGCTGCTTTCGATTCTGGAAAGCTGCTCTGCTGCTTCAATTGTGTCACGGGCATCCAGAAGCTGTTTTTCAAGTGTAGCTATTTTTTCGTTAAGCTCCTTCTCCGCAAGACGAAGGCCGGAAAGCTCCTCGGTGCTGCTTTGAGCCTCGGCATCGTTCTTTTCTCTGTCCGCAAGCTCCTTCTGAAGCTCACGCAGTCTTTTTTTGAGGCTCTCGTTTTCGGAAAGAAGCTCCTCATTTCGCTGTTCCAGTTCCCGATTGCTCGATGTAAGCTCGGAGAAAACCTCGTTTACTCTTTTCTTGTCATAGCCCTGAAAAACCGTCTTAAAGCTCTCAACACTTTCAACTTCGTTTCGCAGATTGTCCAGCTCGTTCATTTATATACTACCTCCAGCTTTTGTCCTTCTCTGATTCCCAGATTTCTTGCCGAGTTTTCGGGAAGCTCTATTACGCGCCTTGCACCCTTTACGGGACTGCATATTTTTCCCGGTGCAAGGGCCTCCGTTACCTTCAGAACATTATAATCTTTATCCGTGTAAATAACATCGATGCCGCTGCTCATAAAGAAGGTGTGAATGTCATTGCAGGGCTTTATAAGAAGTCCGCCGAAGGTGCCGACGTCTCTTCCTATCAGACCCCTCAGCCTCAGAAAATAGCTGTCTGCAACGGACAGGGAGCAGAGGCTTTCTCCGTCCCTTTTCAGTTCGGCTTTTTTCATTTTCAGCCTCCTCCGATTACGGATACGATGTTAACTGCGGCGGGTGCCAGAAGAATGATGAATATGGTTGGGAAGATAAATATAACCATGGGCACCATCATTTTAACGGGGGCCTTTTCCGCCTTAATCTGCGCCCTGCGCATTCTGTCCTTTCTGAGGCTTTCGGATTGCGCCGTCAGAACGGATTTCATGGAAATACCCAGCTGCTCTGCCTGAATAACCGCATTGGCAAAGCTTGTCATTTCCTTGCAGTCACAGCGTTTGATGAGGTCTGTATAGGCCTCCTTCTTG
>JAKSPP010000022.1 GCA_024404735.1 Oscillospiraceae bacterium
AGGGGAATAATTTTAAGTCTGTTTTTTCTTTTTGCCATACATTCTCCTTTCTGTTTAATTCTTATGTATCAAAAGCAAAAAAATCAATAATAATTATGTGTGCCTTTAGTTAAGCTGCTTTCTTCTTGCAAGGTTAATCATACCGTCGGACATCTCGTCCAGATTGCGAAGCAGCTTTCCGGCACCGTAAACAACACAGGCAACAGGGTCATCAACGACAGTTGCCTCAATGCCCGTTCTGGAGGTGATGAGTCCGTCAAGACCTCTTACCTGACTTCCGCCTCCTGTGAGTACAATTCCGTTAACGGAAATATCCGCAACAAGCTCGGGAGGAGTGCGCTCAAGAACCATATATACGGCCTCGAGAATCTTCTCCATAGGCTCGGAAAGTGCCTCAACCATATCACTTCTGGTAATCATAACGGATTTGGGAAGTCCGCTGGAAATGCAGCGTCCCTTGCACTCCTTGGAGGCTCCGTCTCCGTTATCGAAAACAGCACCTATTTCGCGCTTAAGCTCTTCGGCTGTTGCAAGGCCTATAAGAACATTGTATTTCTTTCTTATAAATCTTACGATTGCATCGTCAAAGGCATCTCCGGCGATTTTGATTGACTCGTTTTCAACCACGCCACCCAGAGATACAACAGCAATTTCGGTTGTTCCTCCGCCGATATCAACAACCATATGTCCATCGGGCTTGGAGATATCAATACCCGCGCCTGTGGATGCGGCAACAGCGGATTCAATGAGGTAAACCTTTCTTGCACCTGCCTCAATAAGGGCATCGATTACCGCACGCTCTTCAACGCCCGTAATTGAGCCCGGTACGCAGACGAGAACGCGGGGCTTGAAGAAGCTGAAGGAGGTTACCCTGCTGATTAAATCCTGCAGCATACGCGTTGTCATATCATAGTCGGATATTACTCCGTAAACAATCGGGTGAACAGCCGCAATATTAACAGGGGTTCTTCCCAGCATCTTGCGTGCATCCTCACCGACCTTAAGAAGTCTTCCGTCGGACTTATCGACGGCAACAACCGTCGGCTCGCGTACTGCAACGCCCTTTCCGCGAACATATAAGAGGGTATCCGTTGTACCCAGATCCAGAGCTATATCTCTCTCAAAAAAGAGCATTGCCATTGTTTTCTCCTTTTGTGCCGGTCTTTTTGCGGCACCTTTTTATTTGGATGCGAGGGTCATGCAGAGAACCTCACGGGCTCCCGCCGCCTTCAAAATTCCGGCGCACTCCGACAGAGTGCTTCCGGAGGTAATAATGTCATCGATTAACAGGATTCGCCTTCCGGAAATCTTTTCGGGATTTACGGCTCTGTAGGCGCCCTTTATATTTATCTCTCTTGCCCTGTAATCGGGCATACCCGACTGCTTCTTTGTGTTTCTGTGCTTCTCAAGAAGGGTCTCGCAGGGAAGGCCCGTTTTCCTTGCCGTTTCCTCCGCAAGGAGTCTTGCCTGGTCATAGCCTCTTTTACGAAGGCGCCTTCTGCTTACAGGGGCATAGGTAATTACATCAAAGCGCCCCTTAAGATATTGTTCCTCGCAGCCGAAAAGAAATTCGGCGTAGGTTTTGCTGTAGCCCGGTCTTGAGGAGAACTTAAAGCGCAGAAGTGAATCTCTCACAAGCCCCTTGTACTGAAGAGGCGAGTAGCAGACTGTAAACCCGTTTCCCTTTCTCTCTCCGCCTAAAACCGTTCTCGGAACAGATGCGGAGCACTTAGGACATACGAAAAAGTCATTTTGGGGTCTTTGCCTCAGAAGCTTTCCGCAGAAAACACATTTCGGGGGATAGAACAGTTCGGAAATATACTTAAAAAGCTTCAGCATGAAACTGCCAGCCTTTCCTTAAGGCCGGAATAGCGCACTCCTCCGTTTTTCTTATCTATCATGGAGTGAACGGCCTGCTCGTTTCCCACAATGATAAGAAGCTCTCTCGCTCTTGTTACACCGGTATAAAGAACTCCTCTGTGCATTAAAGCGGGAGCTCCGTTTGTAATGCATAATATACAGGCTCTGTACTCCGAGCCCTGAGATTTGTGCACAGTCATTGCCCAGGCGTGCTCTATCTCCGAAAGCTGGTCAAATAGATATTCCGCCCTTCTGCCGTCATAATCTATAACCAGAGTCTCCTCCGACTTATTTATCTCGATGATATACCCTATGTCTCCGTTATATATTCCCGAGCCGGAATATCTGCCGTCGGCAGTCTCCCATAATAAGTCGTAATTGTTTCTGATTTGCATTACTCTGTCGCCCTCACGGAAAACGTAGTCACCGAAGTGCTTTTCGTTCTTTTTCCTTGAGTGAGGATTCAGGACCTCCTGAAGTGCCCTGTTAAGGGCATAGACTCCGTTGGGGCCCTTGCGCTGGGGCGTGAGAACCTGAATTTCATCCGGGGAAATCCCCATGTTATCCGGTAAACGCCTGCTGCACAAATCGGAAATAAGCCTTGTTATTTCTTCCGGGTCATTTCTTCTCATAAAATAGAAATCACCCTTATTGAGAAGAATGTCGGGATGCTCCCCTTCGTTTATTTTATGGGCATTTGTGATTATTCTGCTGCCCTCAGCCTGACGGAATATTTCCTTTAGGCGTACCGTAGGGCAGAGCCCGCATTCGATAAGGTCCCTGAAAACAGTTCCCGGGCCCACCGAAGGGAGCTGGTCTGCATCGCCCACAAGTATAAGACGGCATTTTGACGGAAGGGCTGCAAGAACGCTTTTCATCAGTGAAATATCGAGCATGGAGGACTCATCGAGAATGAGGACATCACAGCTGAGCCTGTTTGTCTCGTTTCTCTTGAAAAGCAGTGAAGAGCCGTCTTCACTGTATGTTGCCTCAAGTAGTCTGTGAACCGTTGAGGCCTCAAAGTCCGTCAGTTCCTCCATTCTCTTTGCCGCTCTTCCCGTAGGCGCGGCAATGGATATTTTAAGCCCCATCCTTCGAAAAAGCTCTATAAGAGCCCTGACAACGGTTGTTTTTCCCGTTCCCGGACCACCCGTCAGGCACAGAAGCATATTCTCTGCTGCAAGCATAAGTGCCTTGCGCTGCATGGGAGCATAGCTCATATCGAGCCTTTCCTCGATTTCGGATATTATTGCGGAAATATTCTGTACTTTCGGTGCAGGTCGCAGAGAAAACTCCCTGAGCTTCTCCGATGCAAAAAGCTCGTCATTATATAAGCTTCTTAAGTATACTCTTATTTCATCGCTTTTCTCCTCACGATGCAGCTCTCCCCTTAAAGAAAGCTCCTCAATAAAGGCTTCGGGGGAACCGACACCCTGGCCGAGAAGACGGGAAGCCTTCCTGCAGAGCTCGGCTTCCGGGAGATATGTATGTCCCGAATCCGCAGCATCACGGAGTGTATAGCTGACGGCGGCAGATACTCTTTCGGAGCTCTCGGAGGAAAAACCCAGCGCCGTGGCAAGCTTATCTGCGGTCATAAAGGGAGCCCCGATATGAGGCATACAGACGATGTACGGATTTGATTTCAGAGCATCAAGAGATTTTTCCGCATATGCGGAATAAATCCGCATTGCATAGCCCTGCTCCACGTCATTTGCAGCCAGAAATTCTATAAGCCTTCGAAGTGCCATCTGCTTTTTGAATTCACTTGAAATTTTAAGGGCTTTTTTCCCGGTTATTCCGGCAATTTCCGTCAGTCTGTCCGGATCGTTTTCAATAATCTCAAGGGATTGCTTACCGAATTTGGATACGATTTTGGATGCCGTTGCCGACCTGATTCCCTTGACAACACCGGAGGCAAGGAAAGTATATATCTCGGAGCTTGTCTGAGGCATAACACGCTGGGTAAGGCCAAAGGAAAACTGCCTGCCGTAAACCTGATGATTTACCCAGGAGCCGAAAAGCGTAAGCTTTTCCCCAACCGTGCAGAATGGAATAACGCCCGTTGCCGTGACACATCCCTCCTCATCCGGTGAGGATATCTCCAGCACGGCATAACCGTTTTCTTCATTATAATAGATTATGTCCGTTAAGGTCCCCGTCAGTTCGGAGGAATAGTCATTTGTCATAGCTTATTCTCTTATTTTCCCTTGCCGAGAATCGGAGCAAGGAATCTTCCTGTTGCGCTGATTTCGTTTTTGCAGCAGTCCTCGGGGCTTCCGGCGAAAACGAGGGTTCCGCCTTCGTCGCCGCCTTCGGGACCTAAATCGATTATATAATCGGCGCACTTGATAACATCAAGATTATGCTCGATTATTATTACGGTATTGCCCGCATCTGTCAGTCTGTCCAGAACCTCAATAAGTCTGTGGACATCCGCAATATGAAGGCCCGTTGTGGGCTCATCAAGGACGTAAACAGTCTTTCCCGTTGAGCGCTTGGACAGTTCGGAGGCAAGCTTTACACGCTGTGCTTCACCGCCGGAGAGAGTCGTGCTTGACTGACCCAGCTTTATATACCCGAGACCCACATCGTAGAGGGTCTGTATTTTATTGCGTATTTTGGGGATGTTTTCAAAGAAATCCAGGGCTTCTTCTATAGTAAGATCGAGTACCTCGGAAATGTTCTTTCCCTTGTATCTTACCTCCAGAGTCTCCCTGTTATAGCGTTTTCCGTGGCAAACCTCACAGGGGACGTAAACGTCGGGCAAAAAGTGCATTTCAATCTTAAGAAGTCCGTCACCGCTGCAGGCCTCGCAGCGGCCTCCCTTTACATTAAACGAGAAGCGTCCGGGGCCGTAGCCTCGTACCTTCGCATCGGGACACTGTGAGAAAAGCTCTCTGATATCCCCGAAAACACCCGTGTAGGTTGCGGGGTTGGAGCGCGGCGTTCTGCCTATGGGGCTCTGATCGATGGCGATTATCTTATCAAGATGAGAAAGGCCCTCTATGCGTGAGCATTTGCCCCCTCTTGTCTTTGCCCTGTTAAGAATGGCGGCAAGGGTTTTATATAGAATCTCATTTACAAGGCTGGACTTTCCGCTTCCGGAAACACCGGTTACACAGGTCATCAGCCCCAGAGGAAAGGCAACATTGATGTTTTTAAGGTTATTTTCCCGGGCGCCGAAAATTTTAAGGAAATTTCCGTTTCCCTCACGCCTTTTTGTGGGAACGGGAATTTCACGGGCGCCGCTTAAATACTGTCCGGTTACGCTCTCGGGGCAGGCGCAGATATCCTCAAGAGAACCACAGGCAACGACATTTCCACCGTGAACACCGGCGCCGGGGCCTATATCCACGATATAGTCGGCTCTGCGCATGGTTTCCTCATCGTGCTCTACAACAATGAGGGTATTTCCCATATCGCGAAGACGCTCTAGGGTTGCAATGAGCTTCTCGTTATCCCTCTGATGGAGACCTATGGAAGGCTCATCGAGGATGTACAGAACTCCCATGAGTCCGGAGCCGATCTGAGTTGCAAGACGTATTCTCTGACTCTCGCCTCCGGAAAGGGTTCCTGCCGTTCTGGAAAGAGTGAGATAGCCAAGGCCGACCGATACAAGGAAATTGAGCCTTGCCTTGATTTCCTTGAGAATCTGGGCGGCAATAACGGCATCGTTTCCCTTAATATTGAGATTGAGGTTTTCTATGAAGACAAGAGCATCCCTTACGGAAAGCTCTGTAAAGGAGCAGATATCCTTGCCTCCGACCGTTACGGAGAGAACCTCGGGCTTGAGCCTTCTTCCCTCGCACTCCGGACAGTTTATCTCGGACATACAGCTCTCCAAATCCGACCGCATAAAGGGATTCTGACTCTCGGAAAAACGTCTTTCTATGTTTACGCAGATTCCCTCGAAGGGCTGTGCATAGGTTCTGACACCCTTGCCGCCCTTATAGGTAAGCTGGAGCTTTTCCTTGCCGGTTCCGTAGAAAATTATTTTCTTTACCTCATCGGAAAGGTCCCTGAAGGGGGTATCGAGGCTGAAGCCGTATTTCTCCGCAAGGGCCTTAAAATACATTCCGGAGATACTGTCGGAGGCAAGAGTCTGCCAGCCTGTTGCCTGAATTGCACCCTCCGAAAGGGCGAGCTCACCATTCGGAACAATAAGTGCGGGGTCTGCCTTCAGCATCATTCCGAGTCCGGTGCACTTTGGGCAGGCGCCGAAGGGATTGTTGAAGGAAAAAGCTCTCGGTGACAGCTCCTGCAGAGAAATGCCGCAGTCGGAGCAGGCAAAATTCTGTGAGAACAGTATTTCCTCACCCGATTCGGTCATATCCGCAAGAGCAATGCCGTCGGCAAGCTTCAGTGCGGTTTCGAGAGAATCCGTCAGCCTTCTGCTTATATCGGGCTTAATGACAATTCTGTCTATGAGGATTTCTATGGTATGCTTTTTATTCTTCGCAAGCTCGATTTCCTCGGAAAGCTCATGCATTTCGCCGTCCACTCTGCAGCGGATATAGCCCTGCTTTCTCGCATCCTCGAAAATCTTTTTGTACTCACCCTTGCGCCCTCTGATTACGGGAGCAAAAATCTGGAGCTTTGTTCTCTCGGGAAAATCAAGAAGTCTGTCCACCATCTGGTCAACAGTCTGTCGCTTTATTTCCTTTCCGCACTTCGGACAGTGAGGAACTCCTATTTTACTCCAGAGAAGACGGAGGTAATCGTATATTTCGGTAACCGTTCCGACAGTGGAGCGGGGGTTTTTGCTTGTTGTTTTCTGGTCAATGGATATGGCGGGAGAAAGGCCCTCTATACTGTCGAGATCAGGCTTGTCCATCTGCCCGAGGAACATTCTTGCATAGGAGGACAGACTTTCTATATATCTCCTCTGCCCTTCTGCATAGATGGTATCGAAGGCAAGTGAAGATTTTCCGGAGCCTGAAAGCCCGGTAAACACAATCATTTTATCGCGGGGAATTTCAAGGTTAATGTCCTTGAGGTTATTTTCTCTTGCGCCTTTTATTCTGATGCTGTTATTCATTCTCTGATTCTTTCTTATCTTTTTCGGAAAGCATACGGCCGGTAAGTTTTTTTATGTCTTCAAATCGGCCGATGATGTAATCGTAATTGTTTTTTCTGTGCGGGACAAGACAGTCGGAGCAGTCCTTTATGCCTCTGTCCGTCAGTTTGAAATTTCCCCCGCATTTTTCTCCGAGGGCATACAGGGGGCAATAGCAGAACAGACAGTTAAATTCGTCAGGGTTATCCGTTTTATGACACGGAAAAGACTCACATGCTTCGTGACGGAAAAACTTGTAGTTTTCTGTGGACATTTTTGTCTCTTCCCTTCTTATTCCATATTCCCCGTTTCATACATAAGCATGGTAAGAGCAGCCAGCGGAGCCGTTTCACAGCGAAGGATTCTAGGGCCCATTGAACAGAGCTTTATTCCCGCCTTTGAGGCAAGCTCCGCTTCAAAGGGCTCAAAGCCGCCCTCGGGTCCTGTTATTATTGCAGCGGTTTTAATATCATTCTTGCCGGAGCAGGCCTCACGGAGGCTGACTCTGTCACCGGTTTCATACATAAAGAGGGGCAGGTCTGTTTTAACTGCGCAGTCAAGGGCAGACACAAAATCGGGAAGAAAAGCGACCTCGGGAATAATACCTCTTCCGGACTGCTTGGCAGCCTCCTCGGCTATTTTGTTCAGCCTCATAAGCTTTTTCTCTGCGCTTCTGGCATCCGGACGGGCAACACAGCGCTTCGATACAAAAAACACTATTTTTGATGCTCCTGCTTCCGTGCATTTCTGAACGATATAATCTGAGCGCTCACCCTGCTTCGGCAGACCGCAGAGAAGAGTTGTGAAGACGGAAGGCTCCGAAACGCATTTCATGGTTTCGAGTATTTCAGCCTCAACCGCATCCTTATCAATGCTCCTGATTCTGCACCTTGCATCGGTTCCCTCACCGTCACAAAGTGTAAGCTCCTCACCTACACGCATCCTGAGAACCTTAATATGATCCGCATTCTCGCCCCTGAGAACAGCGAGGCCCCCGAAAAGACTTGTTCCGGCAACAAAAAATCTCGGCATAAAAATGAACACTCCTACCCGATTTTATCTGAAATTATTCAGTATATTATCTCATATTTTTCTGTTTTTTTCAACTGTAATTATTAAAAATTAATATATTTTACCACTCATTTATCTGCTTATTATCCAATACACGCCCCCACAGGCAAGGAGTATTATTACATTTATGTTACAAAGTGACGGGATATATTGACTAAAGGAAACGCGGATGTTATTATCCATACCCGAAAAAAGAATATTCATACACAAGAGGTGAAAAATATGGAAAAATTCATTCCCTATGAAAAGCTTTCAAAGAAAAAGCAAAAAGAGCTTGATTCCATGAAAAGAGGCTCATGGAACGGCTTTAATCCCGTTACGAGAAAGCCGAATAATCCAAAAGCATATAACAGGAAAGACAAATCGCGCAGCCGATATTACGATGACGGCAGCGCGATTTTTTTATTAGTATAATCTTTTTCAGTGATTATAGCTCAGTAAGTCCGTTTATATAAGAGCCTCACCATTGCGGGGATTTCTCTTGCTTTTTACCTTTAATTTACGTTTTACTTATATTTCGAATGTATATGTACGATACTGGACAGCCTCGGCAATATGCTCGGGAAGGATTTCGGAGCTGCCCGCAAGGTCTGCTATGGTTCTTGATACCTTCAGTATTCTGTCATAGCTTCTTGCAGTCAGACCCAGTGCATTAAATGCCTGACGGATAAGCTCCGTGCACTCCGGACTGAGCTCACAGTACTCCCTTATTTCCTTTGGCTGCATATGGGCATTGCAGTCTGTTCCCTCGTCTCCGAAGCGTTTTCTCTGAATGAGCCTTGCGGCATTGACTCTCGCCTTTATATCCCGTGAGGGCTCACCGTTGGGCTTCTCCTTCAGGGATTCAAACCGGAGGGCCGGAACCTCGACGATAATATCTATTCTGTCAAGAAGAGGCCCGGAGATTCTGGAATGATATTTTCTTACGGAAGCCTCGGAGCAGCGGCATCTTCCGGAGGGGTCACCGTACCAGCCGCATTTGCAGGGGTTCATTGCACAGACAAGCATAAACCTGCTTGGGAATGTATAGGAGCCGGATACTCTTGATACGGATATTTCTCCGTCCTCAAGAGGCTGTCTCAGAACCTCAAGAGTCTCCCTTGAAAATTCCGGGAGCTCATCGAGAAACAGTATTCCGTGGTGGGCAAGGCTTGCCTCACCGGGATGGGGAACGGTCCCGCCGCCCGCAAGGGCCACGGAGGAAACCGTGTGATGGGGAGCTCTGAATGGGCGAACCGTTACAACGGGCTTTTCGGCATTTGTTCTTCCGGCAACAGAATGAATCTCCGTTGCCTCAAGCATTTCTCTTCTTGTCATATCGGGCATTATACCCGGAATACGGCGGGCAAGCATACTTTTACCTGAGCCCGGAGGACCTACCATAAGGACATTGTGTCCGCCTGCCGCCGCTATTTCAAGGGCCCTCTTAACATAATACTGCCCCTTAACATCGGCAAAATCGGGAAGAAGCCCTTCATATGTATTAAGAACGGGGAGCTGTGCAGGACTAAGAGGCTCCGCACCGTTTAAGTGGTCAACAAGGGCCCTTACATTGGGAACCGGATAGATTTTTACTCCCTGTGCAAAAGCGGCCTCATCCGCTTTCTCCACGGGAATATAAAGCTCCTTTATTCCGCAGCGTTCTGCGGCTATTGCCATAGGCAGGGCACCTCTGACGGGCCGGATTTCTCCCGAAAGAGACAGCTCCCCCAGAAATGCGGCATTTTCCGGAACGGAGCGAAGCGTTCCGAGGCAGGCAAGAATACCTACGCAGATGGGAAGATCATAAAAGGTTCCGACCTTTTTTGTATCGGCAGGTGCCATATTTACGGTTATTTTGGAGGGTGAAAACTGAAATCCGGAATTTTTGATTGCCGCCCTTACTCTGTCTCTTGCCTCCTTGACCGCCGTGTCCGGAAGTCCGACAACCTCAAAGCCGGGCAGACCGTTTGTAATATAGCATTCAACGCTTATTTCATATCCGCCTACGCCCTGAATGCCCATTGACCTTACCTTTGAAAGCAAAATCTCCCCCCCTTAATAAGACAAACTAAAATAATTATAAATCATCCCGGAATTATTATCAAGCCTTAAGCAAAATATCATTTGCCCTTATTCCCCCGGCTCTGGTAAGCAGCTTTACCTTAAGCCTGTTGGGGAAGCTGGCGTATCCGAGGCTCGGGTCGAAGGCCGCTCCGTCCCAATCGGTAAAGAACATTACGCCCTCACCCATTCTCATTTTGAAGAAGGCAATTTCCTGGCGGCCTACGTTTCTTGTTCCGGGAAGGAAGGCTTTGTTTCCGGATGCATTTCTGACAGTAATGGCAATAAGCTTCTGAATTTCCTCATCATAACAGAGAAAATCACTGTCCGCAAAATCGTTTAAGCCCACAAAAGCCGGAAAATGCTTTCTTGCATACAGTATACCGCAGCCCGTTTCTGCCACGGTCTCACTGACTATTCCGAGAGGGGGCTTCAGACCGAAATCATGGGATAGAATTGCGTCCAGCTTTCCTCGTGTAAGTCGCGAAACAAGCTCCCTCAGGTTATAGCATTCAAGCTCTATTTTTTTATCCTTTACACAATGCAGCTGCGCAAGAATGCAGTCGGGATTCCAGGTATCCGGGCATCCGATGATTATCGGGGAGGACTCGGATATACTTTTTGAGGAGACGGTTTTTTTAAGCTCCTCAAGCTCGGCAACACTTCTTGAGAAAAAGGAAAAAAACATCTCTCCCTCTTTTGTCAGCAGCACCTCTTTGCCAAGCTCGAAAAACAGCTCTGTACCGAACTCGGTCTCCAGAGCCTTTACAGCTCTGCTAACAGCGGGCTGAGAAATATACATGTCGTTTGCCGCAGCCGTAAAGCTCTTAAGCCTTGCTACCGACAGGAAACATTTAATCTGATTTTCTGTCATATATGCATTTCTCCATAACATCATTGTTATAACTATATTACCATAATGGTATTTGAAAATCAAGATAGTTTGTTGTATTATTGACAAAGTGGTATGGGTGATAAGTATGCCCATATTCCTTCATAGGACAGTAAAATTCGAAATAAAACAAAGGAGACAGAGAATATGATTTTTACAAATCATAAAATCAATTTCAATGCAGATCTTTGCGTTGGCTGCGGTCTCTGCTACAAGGCATGCTTTGTAGACGTTATCCGCTGGGACGCAGAGAAGAAACAGCCTGTTTTCAAGTATGTTGAGGACTGCGAGCACTGTTTCTACTGCCAGTCCGTATGCAAGAAGAATGCTATCGAGGTCGTCCCCGATTTCACCTCCGAGCGTTTCTTACAGTCCTTCCCCCAGTACAAATAAGGAGGTATCTGAGTAATGGCTAACGAAATTACAAGACTTTCCTGTGATGTTCTCATCGCAGGCGGCGGTATCGGCGGTCTTTGCTGCGCAGCTGCACTCAAGGAAGCCAACCCCGACATCAACATCATCATCGTAGAAAAGCAGACAGCCGGCTACGGCGGTAAATCCAACAAGGGCGGCGGTGTTCTTCAGTACTTCAACGACGAGGTTGACCCCATGGCCTTCCTCGGAATGCATGTCAACTCCATCGGCTGCTATCTCGGCGACCAGGATATTCTCCTCAAGTACATGAAGATGAACCATGCCATGCTTGACAGACTCACCTCCTGGGGTGTTAATGTTCCCAAGAACGAGGACGGCAGCTACAACGTTATGCCCACCGGCCCCTTCACCTCCATGGTTTGCGTTGACCTCGACCTCTGCCTCAAGGTAAGAAGATATGCCGAGAAGTTCGGCGTAAAGATTTACGACAAGACCACTATGGCCGAGCTCTTTGCCGAGGACGGCAAGATTAAGGGCGCAGCCTGCTACAATATCATTGACGGAACAAAGTACGTCATCTCCGCTCCCGTTGTTATCCTTGCAACAGGTTCTCAGAACTACCGCATGGCCTCCATGTGGTCCAACGGTCGTGGCGACGGTATTGCCGCTGCCTACAAGGTTGGTGCAGAGATGAGAAATGCCGAGTTCGGTAACTTCGCACAGCTCTTCAAGGTAAAGAGCCACAACGAAGTCGTTTTCGGCGAGAACTGGATGTACAACGCAAAGGGCGAGTTCATCACTCCCCACTTCCTGGCTCACAGAGAAACCGACATCAACTCCAGCGCTATTAACGAGTGGTATCAGCAGATGCAGGCCGGCACCGGCCCCGTTCACCTTGAAATCGAGGGTGAAGGCGGTGAAGAGGGCATGGAGAAGAAGTGGAAGCGCCCCTACGGACAGAAGTTCCGTGAGCTCAACACCATCTCCGCAAACGCTGTTGACACCGACCTTGAGGTCTGCCCCATGTTCATCGGCGAGCAGTCCCCCATCAACGTAAACGCAGACGGTCTTACCTCTGTTGCCGGTCTCTATGCTATCGGCGACTGCTCTTACTGCGGTTCTGCCTCCCCCGGAGCAGTTCCCGCACCTCCGGGAAGAAACAGAGGTTCCGGTATCCTTAACGCTGTATTCACCGCTATCTGCACCGCAGAAGCAGTTGCACAGGTTAAGATTGAAGCACCCGCAGAGATTTGCGGCAAGTGCGCAGACAAGGTATTCGACGAAGTATTTGCTCCTCTCGGAAAAGAAGAGGGCGTAAACTGCAAGGAGGTTATCGACCTCGTTCAGAGAGCAATGGCTCCCATGGAGTACTCCGTTGTTATGCATGCAGACCGCATGGCAGAGGCTATGAAGCTTGTTGAGCAGGCCGAGAAGCTTTCCGAGAACATGAAGGCAGTTGACCTCCACGACCTTCTCTCCTGCAACGAGGCAAAGGCCATGGTTCTCTCCGCAAAGATGCACTACACCGCTTCCGCCCTCCGTAAGGAGTCCCGCGGATGGTTCCGTCGCGGGGATTACCCCGCAATGGATAACGAGAACTGGCTCAAGTGGATTATTCTCAAGAACGAGAACGGCAAGATGGTCTCCGAGACCCGCGACGTTCCCATCGAGAAGTGGCCCATTCAGCCCCCCAAGCCCGTAATCGCACCCAAGGGTGAGGACGGCTTCGTATTCGTTTCCGACGAAGAGAAGAAGTCTCCCCTTTACACCAAGTACTTCCAGAGAGAGATGGTTGCTCCCGCCCAGAGCCGTTACGACGAGGTTGCACAGCCCTTCGATTCCGCAAAGGCTCATACTCCTCAGGAGATGAACAAGCTCTTTGACGAGGGTTACCTTGATATGGAATGCGGCTACTGCAATCTTCCCGACGGAAGCGCAATGCTCGCAAACCTCACTCAGATGCCCGGCGTTACCCCCGAGATGTTTGACTGGTGGTTCGCATGGCACGGCGTAAAGCCCCTCCGTTACAAAATCTGGAACCGTGAGCAGCACTACTCCGCTCAGACCAGAGACCTTGATAAGGCCCTTAACAGCTCTCTCTCCATGAAGGAGCGTTACTGGGATACCACCCACGATGTAACCGAGGACTGCAATATGGGTCCCGAGAACATCATCATCAACTTCCGCAATCCCGCAGATATCGGCTTTGACCCCGAGAAGCTCGCCAAGTTTGACGGTACCATCGTCTGCGCAGGCAACGAGCATTCCGGCTGCATCATGGTTCACTTCATCCGTCCCGTTCCCGGCGGATGCGAGCTCAGAAGCCGCTTCTGGATGGGCTACGGTGTTGTTGACGGAAAGCCCACAAAGCTTCTGCCTCCCGGAATTACCATTCCTCTCGAGCCTGTAAAGGCACTTCTTGACCACAACATCAAGGAGTTCACTCACCTTGCATCTATCCTCCCCGAAATCTACGCAGAGTTCGGCGATGAGGCTCACTTCAATATGGACTAAGGCTTAAAGCCTTATTAAGACAGGCCGAGGGCTCCCAAAAGGAGCCCTCGGTTTTTGCTTTTAATGCTGTTTTGATTGTATTGTGGATTATTGTCCATTAACAGTTGCGTTTTTAATGCCAAGCACAGTTTTAAGTTTAATCATAGACGACATATCAAGCTGCGCATATTTTTTCTCACCGCCTTCTTCTATAAAGAAATCACCTGTATTACTATTGATTTCATATAGAACATCTACTGCAGCAAACACAACGTCATACGCTTCATTTTCGTCAGCATCCGTTTTTTCCGAGTTACTAATCGCTTCATTCAACATTGTGACGGCTATGACGGTGTTTATTTTATTTACTTTAGCACTGAAATCAGACTCCTTTAGCTCAACGCTTCCGGAATATCTCGGATCTTCTGTATTTCCGAGCGTAGCTGTAATAATGCGGTCAATTTCAGCAAAATCAAAAACACCTTTTTCACACTTATAAAAGCACCGTTGATTTTCTCTCTCAATCAGAAAATACAGAAAATCATTATCCTCTGTAAGCCTTATCTTTGCTTCTTCTGATTTTGAACAAAGCTTAAATGACACACTTGCACCCATAACGCCTGTCGGCTCTGCCTCTTTCAGTTTACTAAGGTCTGCCTCGTACAGCTTGTCAAGAATGGCCTCTCTTTCCCCGTCATTTGTATATGCATAAGCTTCACCGGAAAAGGAACGACTTACGAAAATCAATACTTCTTTTACTTTATCTCTTTCCGGAAGAATAGCTGCAGAAACCGAAATGACACCGGCAGATTCTTTTTCTTCTATAATTTCTAATTGTGGTTCTGTTATCGATAAATTATCCGTATCAGGTTTTATTTCCGATAATTTGTCATTGCTACATGCGCATAGAAATAAGCATACAAACAAAAGTATAAAATAAGAATATTTTTTCATTTCTTCATTCACTTTCTTTTACTACTAATTATTCAATACATATTGTTAACATCAAATCATTATTAAAAATACTATCGTTCAAATACATTTTCTATTTCACATTTTTCTAAGTAAATATTATATCAAGTGCACAATTTTTGCAATAATTATTTTTGTGTTATATAATTTTAGCACAAATATCTGTATATATTTAACTTAGGACTACCATTATTAGAGCCCTGTCAGCAAATCGTTATCAGCCGTTATAACAAAAACATAATATGGGCTAAGGCTTAAAGCCTTATTAAGACAGGGGGCGCGTTGCAAAAAAACGCTAAAAAAAGAAGCACTGAGACCTAAGAAAAGGTT
>JAKSPP010000023.1 GCA_024404735.1 Oscillospiraceae bacterium
CAGGTTATCCCCTACGGCATTTATATTGCCGAGTTTTCCGAGCCAGCCATACTTTGTTCCGTTTTCAAACAGATCTTTGTTCTTTTCCTTATCCACATAGCTTTTACAGGATGAGCTATCTGCCCATGAATTTGCATAAAGAAGCCATCTTGCCGCCTCGGAATAAGACATTTTGTCTTTTGTCACACCGGATATGAAGGGAAATAATCTTGTTTTGTTGTCACTTTCCGAAAGCTGACCATTGAATTTGGCCAATGATACAGACTTGCTTACTTTTTCATCGGTCTCAGCAACCTGATAAAACGGATGCACCTCATCAAAAAGCCAAAATCTGTCCTTTTTGCTGTTGAGGTATTCTTTTATAAGCTGTGCATCAAAGCAACCTTCCTGCCATATGCTTTCCCATTTTATGAATGGGATATCTTCTTCACATTCTGCGTTAACCTTCATATTTTCCAGAGAGCAATGCAGTACTGCGAGAAGAAGCCTTAACACTGAAAGGTCCTGCGTTGGCAATTCACCTGCCAGCGAATCATAATTATGGGCATTAATCAATGCATCTTCCAATGAGACTTCCATTACTTCGCTATCTCTGAGGACCTTAATCCAGGGCTCTGTAATGAGATTAAACTCATGCGCCATTTTCTTTTCCTCCTCCTTCTTTTATTGTAACCAATCCTTCTTCACTACTGTAGGAAAGGCAATATCCATTTAATTTTGCTTTGTAATTAGAATCCAAAACCAAAAACAGTTCTCCCGCAAGAAGTCCGGAAGACTGAAATTCCGCAACCTGCAGTGACATCTTTTCAAGTTCGGAAATTGTGCCGTCAATTTTATATTCACTGCACAATGCAGACGGAAGCCTTAATCTATGTTTAGACAGTTCAATTGCTTCTTCATAAGACGGGCAAGTATTTACGGATATGTTAAGAGACCCATCTACGGTTTCTACAGTATTTTCAGTTTTATGCGCAAGTATGATAAGTTCAACAGACTCACTTCCGTCTCTGACTTTTGCCTCGGCTTTCTTATCTGATGTAAAGCCTTGATTAAGCATTCCGTGAAGTGTATTGCCGAATTTTCCGTTAGAAGGCTCTGCAATGCAAAACACCTCTGCTCTTTGTTTTTTGTTTTCTTTTTTTGCCTTATACTCTTCGTAATAGCCTTTCACCTTATCGTCACAGGAGCTTTCCGGACTACCACCGTAAACCCTTTGAACAAGTGGAGATATGTCAGAGGGAAGCGTCACTGTAGGAGGCAGTTCCGTACTGGTTTTGTGAAGAAGCCATTTATCATATATGAGTGAATCAATAGAATCATCTATATTTTGCTCTGTATTTAGGACAAAGCATCTTGGTGTTTCAAGAAGGGCCGGGCGCGCTCTTTTATGTCTGTGCAGTAGCAAATCCATTGGACAAAGGTCTGTAATCAGGAGATCAAAATCTATATCAAGAGATTGCTCAAGCACCTGAGTGCCGATTACAATAACGTTATCTCTGTCCTTCGGCAAAGATTTCTTGCCAACAAGAGATATAAGCTTTTTCTCAATATTTGCTCTGTCCTTCATAATAAATTGTGAATGATAAAGGACAACTTTCATAGATGGAAGACAGCTTTTTAGCATCTGTGCCAACGACTGTGCTTTTTTAACCGTATTTACTATGATTCCAACGCAGCCTCCGTCTATCATTTCTTCGGAGATTACATCCGCAATCATTGAATTATCAAGCTTTTGGATTTGCACATTTCTCTTTGGCGATGAAATTATTATATCTTCTTTCTGGACTACGGTTTTTCCGTCTGAATATGTTATCAAAGGATAGGCCCGGGATGTGCCGATTTTCTCATAATCAACGTTTTCGGCATCGGTTTTCTTAAGATATGCGTTTAAGAGGCCGGCTCTTCTTTCACCGGGCAGGGTTGCCGAAAGGATAATTACAGGCACATTATAGGCACCGAGCCATGTCAGAGTGCGGTCGAGATATGTGTTCATATATGCATCATATGCATGACACTCATCTATTATTACCACTTTCCCGGCCAGGCCCAGATGCCGAAGCATAAAATGCTTCTGTTTAAGCGATGCCATTAACAACTGGTCAACCGTACCGATAACGAAATCCGAAAGCAACGCTCTTTTATTACCTGCAAACCAACTGTGTGCAATCACAGCATTTTGAGAAATATTACTATCCTCATCAAATGTTACTACCTCATCGGCACGGGTTGGAAGAGACGAATAAGCTTCAATAAAACCCGAATTGGCGTGTGCAAGGCGCATTGAAACCGCATTATCAAGCTTTTGGTTTTGAAGCCAATCAACACAGCGCTCAAATATACAGTTTGCAGTTGCCTGCGTAGGAAGCCCGAAAAACAGCCCGCCACATCCAAGCTTTGCCGCCATTATTTCCGCAGCCGCAAGCGCAGCTTCTGTTTTTCCGACACCCATTTGGGCTTCAATGATTACTATGCCGGGCTTTTCGGAATTGCTTAATTCGGAAATAACTGCTGTCTGCAATTCATTACCGGAAAAGCCGAATTTGCTTTGGAACATTTCCGAATCCATTATTGTTGAGGTGCTTCTCCAGATATCCGTAAACCTTAAACGCTTCATCGCATTATTTATGCGCGTTTCTATTACGTTATGAGGAATTTCGGTGTCAACAGCATAAAGAGGAAAATAATACTGATTGCTTGCGATCCAGTCGGCCATAATAAGCATTCCGCTTAATATTACCTTGCTTTTTTTGCTTAACTTTGAGAACGACGGGGCTTCATCAAATCCGCAGTAACACAGGGAATAATCAATCCATTCTTTCCAGATACTATGCCAAAGCTCGGAATTGCCGGAACAATAACTCGAAGGATATGTTGCTATATCCAATGCCTTTGGCTTTTCCTGTGGCTTGCCATGGTGACTGCCCACAATTTCACATATGTTTTTATCAAGCTTTGCCCATAGTAGTATTACTTCTCCCGCCAGTGCATGAGGCACTGCATCCGATAAAACAGAAATTGGAACAGACTCTCTGTTAAGGAGATCGCCGTAATTATCAATTGAGTGCACTATTTTACTTTGGAATCCCGGCGTGAATTTTCCTATATCGTGCAGCATCCCCAAAAGACGTACTAATCTTATTCTCTCAGCATCGGATGCGCCGGAAAGGCATTCTCTTTCCAGGGGTGAAAGGCGATGGACATATAGATATTCCATCATATTTGCCGTATCAATGGAATGAATATAAACAGGAAGAGACAAGGCACTGTTTTCAGGACTGCTTTTTGCAGATATTTTTTTTATTCTTCTGCTTAATTGCATTGCTTCCCCATTCCCTTCCAAATCAAATTATTCAAAATACCAATATTGTAATTATTATATCATAGTGCTCAAAATAAAGTCAAAGAATAACAGACTTTTTGCAATTGTTTTGTCTATTATCTATAATAAATAATTGTTATTTTTTCCATAAGAGATATTTTTATTATATCACATAATTATGTCCAATAAACTCCCCTTCATTAAAAAAGAAGGCATCGAGCATTCGTTACCTTCCGCTGCAGCCTTCCCGGAGAGGATAAAGAGGCACTGTTCGGAAGGCTTCTTAATGAATAAGGCAAAAGCAATTTAATTAGGCGTAAATTAAACCTCCCGTTCTGCAGAAAACGCAGGGCGGGAGGTTTTTGGTGTTTGGATTTAGTATCGATTCTACTTGACATAAGAATCGGTGCATGATAAAGTAATCTCATAGGGCGCCATCGCAGTCTGACTCTGCCGCTCCCTCCGAAGAGGTAACATTAGCATACTCTTTTGTGGTGCGCCACACTGAGTCACTACTAATGGGGCCTCTGTTTTTTATTTTTGCGGTTAAAATAAAAAAATCAGTACTCAACCTTCATAAGGGAAAGGCCGGAGGCGGGGGCGGTAAAGCCCGCAAGCTCTCTGTTTTTTGCACGTATCAGGGTGGGAATGGAATCGGCCTCCCGTCTTCCGGAGCCTATTTCGATGAGGGTTCCCGTTATTATGCGAATCATATTCTGCAGGAAGCCCTTGAGCATGCTGTCCAGCAGAATATCCTCCGCATCCCCGTTTTCTGCTTTTCCGGGGCTGACGATGGCGTACACCGTCATGCGCATGGCCTTCTCCGCCTGTCGATACAAGGCGGTATATGCCTCCTGATCCTCTGCCATGGCGGCCCGGATCAGATTGGCCTGCAGCGGCAGTGCACTTCCGCAGCCGGTGCAAAACCGGGCCGTGCTGCGCATCTGTGCCCCGCAGGCTTCACATGTCACTTTCATTGCTGTGTTCTTCTTTATCTTTCTTCTTTGATTTATAAGGCTTTTTAATGACAGTCGTGGCTGCCTTCCGCAGCCTTTGAGTCTGTGTCCCTGCCGGTGCGCAGGGCAAGCTGATTTTTCATATCATTTACGGCAATGATATAATCGTTCTTCTTGTTTAAGGCAAATACAGCGGCGTTTATATCAATGTCCTTTCCGTTTTTGTACTTATCAATTAAAAGAGGAACAATATCCTTACTGCAGCAGCCGTAGCTTCCGAGGCCCGTTGCCTCCAGAATACCCTCGGGGGTGTCTGTACCGGACTCAATCAGCTTTTTGATATCCACCTCGCGGATATTTTTGCAGCCGCAAAGGAGCCTCTCAATTGACGTAACCCTATAGCCGAGCTTTTCAACAGCCCCCTTCAGCACCTCGTCCGGAACTTCAATGGGCATTTTTACTATTGCGCAGCCTTTTTTTGCATCTGCCTCCACAAGGCGAACAAAATCCAGTGCCCCAAGGGCATTTTTCACTCTGTTTTCACAGCCTGCGCAGGACATTCCTTTTATTGTCATATATTTTTTCATAATAGAGCTTCCTTTTTTCAGTACTCCACCTTCATAAGGCAAAGGCCGGAGGCAGGGGCGGTAAAGCCCGCAAGCTCTCTGTTTTTTGCACGTATCAGGGTGGGAATGGAATCGGCCTCCCGTCTTCCGGAGCCGATTTCGATGAGGGTTCCCGTAATTATGCGAATCATATTCTGCAGGAAACCGTCACCTGTGTAGTCTATATATATTTCAAGTATTTCCCATGTTTTATCGTCTCTCACTTCCGAAAAATCTATTGAGAAGATATTGCGGACGGCGGACTTCTTAAAATGCCTGTTTCCGCAGAAGGAGGTAAAATCGTGCTCCCCGAGAAGAGAAGCGGCCGCTTTTTTCATTAAATCCACATCCAGGGGGTAAGCCCTGAAGGCATAAACAAAGCGGGAGCGGAAAACATCGGGGACGGGCGAGGTTCTTATGGTGTAGCGGTAGGTTTTGGACTTAGCACCATAGCGGGCGTGAAAGCGCTCGGGCACTTCTTCGCATGAGGTAACGGCGATATCATCGGGAAGATACTTATTAAAATAAAGCATAAGTGCCTCGGGAGAGAGGCTGAGCTTCTCTGCATCAAGGCCCTTTTTGGCACTTGCGGGGTCAAGATGGAAATTGGCGGTCTGACCGATGGCGTGAACGCCGCCGTCGGTTCTTCCGGAGCCGATTACCTGCATCTCCTGCCCTGTGAGGCGGGAGAGAAGCTGCTCCAGTTTTCCCTGAATGGTATTGTCACCGCTTTTAAGGACCTGCCAGCCCTTATAGCGTGTTCCGTCATAGGAGACGGTAATTTTATAATTAATCATAGGTATGGTTTTCTTTTGGTATTATTTATTACTTTGTACTGTTTTGACTATCAACCGGTGGTTTCGTTACGTTTCGGCGCGGATGGGAATCCGCGCCCTACGGGGGGCGGGTGAAACATTTGAGCCGCAGCGAGAACCGCGCCCTACGGACCTTAATCCTTATACATTTGCGGGATACTGTTTATCGAAGAGGTAATTAATAACCTCCGCGCAGTCGCAGTTAAGGGAGAAGGCCTTGCCGTCAAGCTCCTTTGGAATCTGGGGGTAGCCCTCGTGATTTACATATTCCTCATAGCCCTTGTTGATTCTGAAGAGCTTTGCCCCCGGGATGGCGTAGCAGATTCTCTCAAAGGGCCAGCGGATGACACCGGGGGTATTGAAGCCCACACCCATTTCTATCATACAGAGCTTTTTACGCTCGGAGCCCTCCACAAAGTCAATATATCTCTGCTGTCCCTCCTTATAATTCGAGGGGCGGAAGCAGACCTCCGCAGGCTCACCGCAGTATGGACAGCGGGGAATGGCATCGGGGACGCACTCGAAGGTTTCTCTGTCTATGCCCTCTCTTGCCCTTGCAAGGGGAGGAAGGCTCAGCCAGGTTTCACGGGTGCAGCGCTTTGAGCAGCCCAGATTATCGTAGCTTCCCTGAAACTCAAATACCCTTTCCATGGGAAAGCCCGCCCTCATAAACTGCCTGTCGGCATTGGAGGTTACAACAAACCAGTCCTTGCCCTCGAGAAGTGAGAGAAGAGTATGGTAAAGCTCTGCAGAGGGGAAGATATTCCTGACATAGTTAATATGGGTTGACCAGTAGGCCCACTTGCGTCCGAGGCTCCAGTCATCATCGCTCATTCCCACAAGCTCATACTGGTAATGATAGCCAAGGGCATGCATCTCCGGGAAGTATTTCTTAAAAACCTCCTCGTTGAGGTAGCTAAGACCCGCCGATGCGGAAAGCCCCGCACCTGCGCCGATTAATATTCTGTCGGCGGAATTGATTTCGTTAAAAAGCTTCTCGGTTAATTCAAGCTGCTGTGTCGTCATGGGATTTTTCCTTCCCTTACTTAAGCGATTTATTATGCCCTCCCCACAGGGTATGGTCTTCATGCTTTTTTGAGGCTGCCTGCCGCTTTTATAAGGCAGGAGCAGAATTTTTCCGCATCCTCCCTGTCTGTGAAGCGGGAGAAGGATACTCTTATGGCGCCGTCAATGGTTCTTGCATCCAGACCCATTGCCGTAAGGACGTGGCTTCTGCCTCCCTTTTTGCAGGCAGATGACTTGGAAACGTAGATTTCCTCCGCCTCCAGATAATTCATCAGAACCTCACTTCTGTAGCCCGGAAGGGAGATGGAAAGAAGGTTCGGAACGCCCTCGCCCAGAACCCTGAAGTCCTCTATCTCCGAGGACAGGCGTGAGATACAGTAGCTGCGAAGCTCCGCCATTCTCTCAAGGCAGGCGGGCATTTCGGCCTTGTAAATTCTTGCAGCCTCCGCAAAGGCCGCAATAAGTGGAACATTCTCCGTTCCGGAGCGGTTACCGCCCTCCTGACCGCCGCCTCTTATATAGGGGGGCAGAGTCAGACCCTTTCTTATATACAGGGCACCCACACCCTTGGGGGCATGGATTTTGTGTCCGCAGAGGCTTATCATATCCGCACCGAGCTTCGACGCGGAGAAGGGAAGCTTCATAAAGCCCTGAACCGCATCCGTATGGATGAGGGTTCGGGGATTTCTTTTTTTGACCTCTTTTGCTATGGTGGCAATGTCCGTAACAGCGCCTGTTTCATTATTTACAAGCATAAGAGAGATAAGGCAGGTATCGGGTCTGAGAGCCTCAAGGACAGCCTCGGGGGAAATACTTCCGTCTCTTTCGGGCTTTAAGAGACTTATCTCCTTGCCCTGAGCTTTGAGATAGCCAAGAGGCTCCAGGACGCCGGGGTGCTCTGCCTCCGAGGAGATGATATGGTTTCCCACTCCCCTGTTTTTTGCAGCCCCCGAAATAATGGCCCAGTTGTCGCTTTCCGTACCACAGGAGGTAAAGAAAAGCTCGGCGGGAGTGCAGCCCACTATCCCCGCAAGGGTTTTTCTGGACTCATCCAGAAGGGCCTTTGCCTGTCTTCCCGCCTTATGGGTGGAGCCGGGGTTTCCGAAGGAGGTGAGCATTGCGTTTTTTGCCGCCTCCGCTGCCTCCGGACATACAGCCGTTGTTGCGGCATTATCAAGATAGATCATTTTACTTATTAGACCTTATGCCTTGACGCTTCCGTCGGCGTTAAAGAGAGGAAGCTTCTGAAGGAAGATGATATCATCGCGTTCGGCGGCATCGCCCTCGGCAAGAATGGCGGCTCTTCCCGCAACTATGCCCCCGGCCTGAAGAACAAGCTGCTCTGTTGCGGCAATGCTCTCCCCCGTGGAGATTACATCGTCCAGAATAAGTACTCTTTTGCCCTTAATTAAATCGGCATCCTCCTTGGACATAAAGAGAGACTGGGTGCCTGCGGTTGTGATGGACTGAACCTTTGCCTCAAATACCTCCTGCATATATGCCTTGGACTTCTTTCTTGCGATGAGGTAATTGTCCGCCTTGCTCTGGCGGGCCATCTCGTAAATGAGAGGAATGCTCTTTGCCTCGGGGGCAAGGAGAATATCGTACTCGGGAACGATTTTAAGAAGCTCGCGGGCGCAGTGAATCGTGAGCTCTACATCCCCGAAAATAACAAAGGCTCCGATTGCAAGGCTGTCATTTAAGGGGCAGATGGGAAGGCTTCTTTTAAGTCCTTTAATATCTATTTCGTAATTCATAATATTTCTCCGATTATTTTTTATATTTTGCTTGCTGAATTATGCCTTATCGGTTTTCGGGAAAAGTCCCGTTTCAAACTTTTTCTCGGATTCAAGGGGAAGCCCCGTAAGGCTTCTTCTGAGAAGGTCAAAGGCGCAGGAGGCGGCAACGGAGCGGATAAGGGACCTGTCTGCCCTCTTTCCGAGCGTTAGCTTTCTTACTACGGTTTCGTCCTTTGTCGCAAAGCCCACAAATACCGTTCCGACCTCGTTTACGCCGTCTCCGTCGGGGCCTGCAAGACCCGTTACGCCTATGCCGAAATCGGAGCCGAGAAGCACACGGATTCTTTTTGCAAGCTCATAGGCAACGGGGGCGGAGACAACTCCGTTTTCCTCGATTACCTCCGGGGGAACGCCCACAATGTTAATCTTAACCTCGTTTGTGTAAACGGTAACGCCTCCCTTAAAGGCGGCGGAGGCGCCGGGAAGGTCCGTAAAACGCTTGGCAATAAGACCGCCGGTGCAGCTTTCGGCGGCGGAGAAGGTCATGCCCTTTTCCGTAAGCAGACCGAGAACGGTTTTTTCAATGCTGTCGCAGTCAATTCCGTAGATATAATCGCCGAGAGTTTCCTTTATGTCCTCGATAACCGGGGCCATCAGAGCATCTGCCTCGGAGGCTGTGGGGGCCTTGGCGCTTACTCTCAGCCACACCTCGCTCTCTCTTGCATAGGGGGCAAGTGTGGGATTTCTTAAAGACTCCATTTTGTCTCTCAGAAGATGCTCAACAAAGCTCTCACCCAGACCGTAGATATGGATTTTCCTTGAGTAGATGGGGCTTCCCGCGACCTCACGGAGATAGGGAACGCCGGAGAGCTTCAGCATTGCGTTAAGCTCCTTGGGAGGGCCGGGGAGAATAAGAACGGTTTTTCCGCCTGCCCTGAAGCCGCAGCCGGGGGCTGTTCCGCAGGTGTTGTAGAAGGGGGTGCAGGTTTCGGGCAGCCAGCACTGGGCCAGATTGTTTTCCGTCATCTTTCCCCCGTGGCGGTTTCCGATGGTTTCAAGAAGCCTTTTTTCGGCCTCCTTATCAAAATAAAGGGGAAGGGAAAAGAAATCCGCAACGGTTTTTTTGGTAAGGTCATCGCAGGTGGGGCCGAGACCGCCCGTTGTTATGATTATGTCCGCCCTCTCGCTTGCCTCCCTCAGGGCCGCAAGAAGTCTATTCGGGTTATCCCCCACAACGGTGTGTCTGTATACATCAATGCCAAGCTCCGAAAGGACTACGGAGACATCCCTTGCATCGGTGTTTACAACATTGCCCAGAAGAAGCTCCGAGCCGACGCAAATTATCTCTGCATTCATCTTATTCGCCGACCTCCAGCCTTACTCTCTCAATGCCGGCAAGGGCCTCATCAACCAGTGCATCGACATCAAGGGCCTTCTCTGCCTCCTCCACCTCGGAAAGGACGGGGTGAAGCTTGGGGTGGCGGGGAGTGAAGACGGTGCAGCAGTCCTCATAGGGGAGAATGGAGGTCTCGAAGGTTCCGATTGCCCTTGCCCTTAAGACTATTTCGGACTTATCAAAGCCTATAAGGGGCCTTAAAACGGGGAGGGAGGAAACAGCCTCGGTGCAGGTCATTGCCTTCATTGTCTGGGATGCGGCCTGACCCAGATTCTCGCCGGTTACCAGAGCCTCACAGCCGTTATAAAGGGCGATTTTCTCGGAAATGCGCATCATGAAGCGGCGCATGATTATTGTGAAAAGCTCCTCGGGGCACTTGTCCTTAATCTCCTCCTGAATGCGGGTGAAGGGAACGATTTCCACGGTGAGCCTTCCGCAGTAGGGGGTGAGAAGCCTTGCAAGCTCTATAACCTTCTCCTTGGCTGCCTCGGAGGTATAGGGGAAGGAGAAGAAGTGAACGGGAATAATTTTCACTCCGCGCTTTGCTATCATATGGGTTGAAACGGGAGAATCGATACCGCCCGAGAGAAGGGATACTGCAGAGCCGTTTGTACCCACGGGCATTCCTCCGGCGCCGGGCCGGGGTGCGGAATGGACATAGGCGGCAAGGTCTCTTACCTCAATATGAACAACAAGTTCCGGAGAGTGGACGTCAACCTCCGTATCGAGGAAGGCCTCTGCCATAAGTCCGCCCACATACTGAGAAATCTCTATGCTAGAGTGAGGGAAGGCCTTGTCCGAGCGCTTTGTCTCGACCTTGAAGCTTTTTGCCCCTCTCATCTCGTCGCCGAGATATTCTATTGCCTTGGCTGTAATTGCGTCAAGGTCCTTGGGGCAGGCGGCGGCCCTTGTATAGGATACGATTCCGAAAACGGTTCCGATTGCCTCAAAGGCCCCGTCAAGGTCGGCACAATCGTCCTTTGGCTCAACATAAATAGTTGACTGAAGGGCATAAACCTTAAACTCGCCGAAGGGCTTTATACGGCGCACAACATTTGCAATAAGCTTCTGCTCAAAGCCTCTTCTGTTGAGGCCCTTGAGGACAATCTCACCCTGCTTCAGAAGGATAATATCATTCATATTTTCGTCTTAAATCCTTTGATTTATTTATAATTCCGTGTTATAATTATTCGGGTATGCAAAGATACGCATACAATAATTATTATATATAATACTTTATAAAAAAGCAAGAAGTGTTTTTGTGTGGGTTTTCCCCCCACGCAAGGCTCTTCCGGAGGAAAGAGATATGTTTTACGAACCGGAAAAAAACAATCACGGCCTTAAGCACAATCCCTTCAAATCCTGCACCGTTCCCAGAGCAATCGGCTGGATTTCCACCCTTTCTAAGGACAACGTTGCAAACCTTGCCCCCTACAGCCAGTTTACAAACCTCTCCTTTGACCCTCCCTATGTTATGGTTGCAATCAACCAGGCAGAGGGCAGACGCAAGGATACAACCGTAAATATAGAGGAAACCGGAGAGTTTGTTTACAATATGGTTTCCTACGAGCTGAAGGACAAGATGAACATCACCTCCATAGGCTATGAGCCTGAGGTTGACGAGTTTGAGCTTGCAGGCCTCACCAAGGCCCCCTGTGAAAACGTCAGAGTCCCCAGAGTAGGCGAAAGCCCCGTCTCCCTTGAGTGCAAGTATGTCCAGACCATTCGTCTGCCCGGCTACGGCACAGTGGGTACCGTCGATATGATTATCGGCAAGGTCGTCGGCGTTCACATAAAGGATGAGGTCCTGGGCGAGGAGGACAGAATCGACATAGAGAAGATAAAGCCCCTTGCCCGTCTCGGCTACAGCTACTACACCGTTGTCGAAAAGGTATTCGAGCTTGAAGACCCCCCCACAATCGGAGACAAGGGGGCCGCCATAGCAAACGGCCTTGAGGGCAACTTCGGAGCCTTCAGATAAGCCTCCCTTCCTCCCCTTTTATGCCCTTTTTTGGGGGCAAAGGGCCCTTTCTCCCCCTGTTTTGGGTCTATTTAAGGCACCGGGCGGGAAAATTCGCCCCAAAGACGGGAAAATCGGGCAATTTTTAGAGCAATATTCACAACAGGTACAGTGTTTTTCCTGTATATTTTTTACATTTTACAACAAAATAAATGTTGACCAAAGAGGAAAATGCTGTTATACTAACGCTACCTGTCGTCGGATGGGTTATTTTTGTGCGCCCAAAAGGCCGCAAAAATGCCGATGAACAGGGAGGCAAAGGCTCACTTAAGAGCCGAATAATACAAGGAGGTGCCGAAAATGGCTGCAGGTGCAAGAGTAAAGATTACTCTCAGATGCAATGAATGCAAGCAGAGAAACTACAACACTAAGAAGAACAAGAAGAACACTCCCGATCGCATTGAAATGCAAAAGTATTGTCGTTTCTGCCGCAAGCATACCACTCACACAGAGACCAAGTAAGCTCGGAAAGGACGTAAGAAATGGCAAAAGAAAAGGCAGTTACAACTACCACTAACGCCGTTAAAAAGGAAGACGTCAAGAAGCTCTCTTTCGGTAAGCGTGTTGCCAAGTGGCTCCGCGAAATGAAGAGCGAGCTTAAGAAGATCATCTGGCCCACTGCCAAGCAGACAACCAACAGAACCGTTGTCGCACTGGTAGTTATGGCCTTATCCGCCATTGTTATCTGGGGCTTTGACGAAATAGCTTCACTTATTGTAAATGCTATTTTGTCACTGACATAAAAGATGGCAGATAACGCGAAGTGGTATGTAGTCCACACCTATTCGGGCTACGAAAATTCCGTACGTGACGCAATTCTCAAGGCTGCAGAAAACCGTCGTATGCAGGACTTCATCATTGAAGCCAGCATCCCCACGGAAACTGTCACCGAGCACGGTGAAGGCGGAGAGAAAACTTACGAGCGCAAGGTATTCCCCGGCTATGTTCTTGTCAAGATGATTCTGACAGACGAAAGCTGGCATCTTGTCCGCAATGTAAGAGGCTGCACAGGCTTTGTCGGAAGCGGGGGCAAGCCCATTCCCCTCAGCGATGATGAAATCTACAGTCTTGGCGTTGAGCACAAGGAAATCGTTATGTCCTATGCTGTGGGCGACACTGTTAAGATTATCGACGGAGCCCTTGACGGGTTTCTGGGTACCGTTGATGAAATCGACGTTGATGCAGATAATGTACGCGTCATCGTTTCCATGTTTGGCAGAGAAACCCCTGTTGACCTCCGTTTGGATGAGGTCGAGACAATAGAAGAATAAAATCAGGAGGTGCACTTCAGTGGCACAGAAAATAGTTGGATATGCAAGATTCCAGATTCCCGCCGGCAAGGCTACTCCGGCTCCCCCGGTAGGTCCTGCCCTCGGTCAGTACGGCGTTAATATCGGCGCCTTCACCAAGGACTTCAACGAGCGTACCAAGGCCGATATCGGCATGATGATCCCCGTTGTCGTTACCATTTACTCCGATCGTACTTTCACCTACATCACCAAGACTCCCCCTGCCTCTCTCCTTATCAAGAAGGCTTGCGGCATTGAGTCCGGCTCCGGTGTCCCCCAGAAGGACAAGGTTGCCACCATTTCCAAGGAAGATGTCCGCAAGATCGCCGAGACCAAGATGAAGGACCTCAACTGCTCCAGCGTTGAGTCCGCAATGAGCATGGTCGCAGGTACCTGCCGTTCCATGGGCGTCATCGTAGGCGACTGATTTTAATAACGTCCCCACGTGGGAGGAATATTTCCGTTTAACCACATTATTTAGGAGGAAACACAAAAGTGTTCAGAGGTAAGAATTATAAAGAAAGCGTAAAGCTTATTGATAAAGGCGTCCTCTATGACGCAAAAGACGCATTTGATCTCGTTATCAAGACTTCCAAGGCTAAGTTCGATGAGACTGTCGAGCTCCACGTAAAGCTCGGTGTTGACGGCCGTCACGCTGACCAGCAGGTCCGCGGCGCTATCGTCCTTCCCAACGGAACCGGCAAGACTGTCCGTGTTCTCGTTTTCTGCAAGGAGGAGCGCATTGAAGAGGCTCTTGCAGCAGGCGCAGATTACGCCGGCGGCATGGATCTCGTTGAGAAGATTCAGAAGGAAAACTGGTTCGAGTTCGATACCGTTATCGCTTCTCCCGATATGATGGGTACTGTTGGCCGTCTCGGTAAGGTCCTCGGTCCTAAGGGTCTCATGCCCTCCCCCAAGGCCGGCACTGTTACCCCCAACATCGCAGCAGCCGTTAAGGATGCTAAGGCCGGTAAGGTTGAGTACCGTCTCGACAAGACCAACATCATTCACTGCCCCATCGG
>JAKSPP010000024.1 GCA_024404735.1 Oscillospiraceae bacterium
TCGTTCTTCATCCTTTCCATATTATTAAGGGCGGCGGCGTGAATCAGAAATCTTTTACAGTATCCGGGCCGCGCTTACTCAGCCGACGTAGCAGAAATCCTCGCCGGGGAGAGTGCCGCCGACAGCTGCGGGATTCTGGTCAAAGAGGACCTGCAGATATCCGGAGATGGGAGCAATCATATCCTCACCGCCGATATAGGTGATGTTGCAGTAGGGAATGGCCTTCTTGGCAATGGGGGCCTTTACGATATCATAGTACTCAACAAGCTCGGCAGCCTCTTCAACATTGTTGTTGATGTAATCTGTAGATGCCTTGTACTCCTCAAGGAAACGAGCAATCTGCTGAGGATATTTCTCTGCAAACTCACGGCGAACAACGAGACCACCGGTAATAAGCATGCTGCCGTTATCGAGCTTGTCCCATTCCTCGGTAAGGTCAAGGGCAATGTGGAGTCCGTCAACATTGGCAGAGGCAACAGTTACATAGGGCTGAGGAAGCATAGCAACTCCGCCGCCTGCGGAAAGAGCTGCAACAATCTCAGTGGGCTCGGACTTGAACTCGAGGGTAACATCCTTGTCGGGGTCAATTCCGTTTTCGGAAAGAATGTAACGAATAGCATACTCGGGGGTTGAGCCCTTACCGGTGCAGTAAATGGTCTGGCCGCGAAGAGCTTCAACAGAGGTAACGGTATCTCCGGTCTCTACAATATAGATTACTCCGAGGGTATTGACTGCAAGAAGCTCAACAGCACCTTCGGTCTTGTTATAAAGAACAGAGGCAAGGTTTGCGGGAACTGCAACAATATCAAGCTCACCCTTAATAAGCTTAGGGGTAAGCTCATCTGCGGCACCGGCAATTGTGAAATCAACATCGATTTCGGAATAGCCTTCTTCTGCATCCTTTAGGAAGCGAACCATACCCATAGTGGTGGGTCCCTTCAGTCCGCCAATGCGGAAGGTTGCCTTCTCCTCCTCGGGCTCGGGCTCAACAACGGGCACGGGCTCGGTGGTTACTCCGGGCTCTGCAGAAGCCTCGGGAGCGGTATCTGTACCTGCATCGGGTGCAGTGGAGGGAGCGGTTTCGGCATCGGGCTGAGTTACGGGAGTAAGATCAGAGGGAGATGCACTGGTTGTCTTGCCGCCGCAGCCTGCAAAAAGGCTCAGGACAAGTGCGGCCATTAAAATAGCGGTTAGTAAACGTTTCATTTTTTTCCTCCTAAACTTTTGCGGTATGCGTCTTTGAAGTTACTCCTTTAATCATTCCGAGCTTACCGGATAGTGAATTGACTTCACCGGGAGGTGCATCCATAACGAGGCAGATAATACTGACATTTTTGGGGGAATAGGGCAGGCCCATTCTGCCTACTATCCTGTCGGCAAACTCGCTTAAAAGCTCATTTACCTTTGCGGCAGCCGTTCTGTCGTGGATAATAATGTTTACGATTGTAATTCTGTTATCGCTCTCCATATTTTCCTCCGATAAAAAAATAATCCATGTCTGATGACATGGACAAAACGGATTTGCCGGGAGATAGTATGCTCCCCTTTAATAATGTTTCCGATTGCTATGCCTTTCCGCTCGGGCGTACCTTTACGGTCAGATCAACTGTGGTAATAATAGCATATTTTTATCTGATTGTCAATATAATTGGAATAATTCTAATAAGTTAGTTTTCTAACGATTAATAAAAAGAGGATAAAAACAGGCGCAGCCGAATCGGCTGCGCCTTCTAAAGATTATTTAACTTGTTTACGCACTAAGCGGCGAGGCGATTATTTGAAGCGTACGCGGTCGCGCTGGTAGTGAGTATGGAGAAGCTCGTGAGCCTTGTGAGAGTTGGGCTCGCCAAGGTACTCCTTGTAAAGCTGCTGAACCTGGGGATTGTTGTGAGACTGACGGAGAGTGTTGCGCTCGTCCTCAGAGTACAGAGCATTTGCACGGAGCTGCTTGTAGGTATCGAGAATATCGACATCCTCGTTTGGAAGGAGGTTGGGACGGACGAAGGACTGACCGCCGCCGTTGATGCAGCCGCCGGGGCAGCACATAACCTCGATGAAGGTGTAGGGAGACTTGCCTGCACGGATATCGTCCATGATGGGCTTGGCATTCTTCATACCGTGTGCAATGGCAACCTTGATATCAACACCGCCGAGGGTGAAGGAAGCTTCCTTGATGCCGTCGAAGCCACGAACCTGGTGGAACTCGATGGGACCATACTCCTTGCCTTCGAGTACATAGTAAGCGGTACGGAGAGCAGCCTCCATAACACCACCGGTAACACCGAAGATAACGCCGGCGCCTGTGTAGGTACCTACGAGGTCCTGATCGAAGTCCTCGTCGGGGAGCTTTGCAAAGTCAATGCCGGAACGCTTGATGAGATCGCCGAGCTCACGGGTGGTGAGAACGCAGTCAACATCTCTGTTGCCGTCTACTTCCATCTCGGGACGCTCTTTCTCGAACTTCTTTGCGGTGCAGGGCATAATGGATACAACGAAGATATTCTTGGGATCAATGCCGTTCTTCTCAGCGAAGTAGGACTTGATAATAGCGCCTTCCATCTCGTGGGGGGACTTGCAGGAGGACAGGTGATCAACCTGATCGCCATAGTAGTACTCGCAGTAGTTAATCCATCCGGGAGAGCAGGAGGTGATCATGGGGAGAACGCCGTTGCTCTTAACTCTTGCAAGAAGCTCATTTGCCTCTTCCATGATGGTAAGGTCAGCAGCGAAGTTGGTATCATATACTCTGTCAAAGCCGAGTCTTCTGAGAGCAGCGCACATCTTGCCGGTTACGGGAGTACCGATCTTCATGCCGAACTCTTCGCCGAGAGAAGCTCTTACAGCGGGAGCGGTCTGAACAACGATGAACTTGCCGGCCTTCTTTGCCTCGTCGATCTTGGTAATCTCGCTCTTCTCCATGAGAGCGCCGGTGGGGCAGACGGAAACGCACTGGCCGCAGAGGAGGCAGGGAGAATCGGAGAAGGAACGGTTGCCTGCAGGTCCTACGATGGTTGCAAAGCCACGGTTCTCAAAGCCGAGGATACCGGTGCCGTGTGCATTCTGGCAGCGGGCTACGCAGCGGCCGCAGAGGATGCACTTGGAGGTATCGCGGATGATGGAGGGAGAAATCTCGTCAACAGTTACGGGAGTCTTTGCACCCTGGAAAACGCCCTCACGTGCGCCGGTCTGGCGGGCAACGAGAAGGAGCTCGCAGTTGCCGTTCTTGGAGCACTGCTGGCAGTTCTGGTTGTGGTTGGAGAGAAGAAGCTCAACAGAGAATCTACGGGCCTCAACAGCCTTGGGAGAGGAAATGGTGATTTCCATACCTTCGTTTACGGGGTAAACACAGGAAGCAACAAGGCCTCTTGCGCCGGTAGCTTCTACGAGACATACACGGCAGGAGCCGAGGGAGCACTCTCCGTGATTGTAGGTGCACAGAGAGGGAATATTGTAACCGCAGCGTCTGGCGGCTTCAAGAATGGTCAGGCCTTCTTCAACCTGATAGGGCTGACCTTCGATTTTAATGTTAATTAATGCCATATTGCCCTCCGATTATTCTTTGATGATAGCATTGAACTTGCAGGAAGCGAAGCAGAGGCCGCACTTTACGCACTTGGCAGGATCGATCTCTCTTGCGGGGAGCTTCTTGCCGGGAGCGGTGTAGTCGGTCTTCTCGATTGCGCCTACGGGGCACTGCTTTGCGCAGAGACCGCAGCCTGCACAGTCGTCCTTGACTATCTTGTACTGCATGAGGTTCTTGCAAACACCTGCAGGACACTTCTTGTCAACGATATGAGCAATGTACTCATCTCTGAAGTGCTTCATTGTGGAAACGATGGGGTTGGCAGCAGTCTGGCCGAGAGCGCAGAGGGAGTTTGCAGTGACGGATCTTGCAAGCTGCTCGAGCTCGTCGAGATCCTTCATTGTGCCGTTGCCATCGCAAATCTTGTTGAGGATTTCAAGCATACGCTTGGTACCGATACGGCAGGGAGAGCACTTACCGCAGGACTCATCGCAGATAAACTCCATGTAGAACTTTGCGATGTTAACCATACAGTTGTCCTCGTCCATAACGATAGCGCCGCCGGAGCCCATCATGGAGCCCTTCTGAACGAGGTTATCGAAGTCGATGGGCTCATCGAGGTACTCAGCAGTGAGGCAGCCGCCGGAAGGACCACCGGTCTGGATAGCCTTGAATGCCTTGTTGCCGGGGATGCCGCCGCCGATGTCGTAAATCAGCTCGCGGAGAGTTGTTCCCATGGGAACCTCAACGAGGCCGACGTTGTTGACCTTACCGCCGAGAGCGAAAACCTTGGTGCCCTTGGAGCCGGCAGTACCGGTGGAAGCGAACTCTGCAGCGCCCTCACGGAGAACGTAGGGAACACATGCGAGAGTCTCAACGTTGTTAACAACAGTGGGCTTGTCCCAGAGACCCTTGTTTGCGGGGAAAGGAGGACGGGGACGGGGCATACCTCTCTTACCCTCGATGGAGTTAAGAAGAGCAGTCTCTTCGCCGCAGACGAATGCGCCGGCGCCGAGACGGATGTTAGCACGGAAGGAGAAGCCGCTGCCGAGGATGTTGTCGCCGAGGAGACCCATGGCGTTCATCTGCTCGATGGCAATTCTCAGACGGTTGATAGCGATGGGGTACTCTGCACGGACGTAGAAGTAACCTTCGCTTGCGCCGATTGCGTAACCGGCAATCATCATACCTTCAACAACTGCGAACGGGTTGCCTTCGAGAATGGAACGGTCCATGAATGCGCCGGGGTCGCCCTCGTCACCATTGCAGACAACGTACTTCTGGTCAGCATCGTTGGCATAAGCAAAGGACCACTTCTTGCCGGTGGGGAAGCCTGCACCGCCACGGCCACGGAGGCCTGCTGCGAGAACTTCGTCAATGACCTCTTTGGGGGTCATGGTAAGTGCTCTCTTGAGACCCTTGAAAGCGCCGTAGCCGAGAGCTTCGTTAATGTCTTCGGGATTGATAACGCCGCAGCCGTGAAGAGCTACGCGCTTCTGCTTCTTGTAGAAGTTGATTTCATCCTGCTTCTGAACCTTCTCGCCGGTAGCGGGCTCAACATAGAGGAGTCTCTCAACTACTTCGCCGCCGATGAGGTCCTTCTCAACGATTTCCTCAACATCCTCAACCTTAACGAGACGGTAGAGAGTGTCCTCGGGGAAGATCTTTACGAAGGGGCCCTGAGAGCAGAAGCCAAAGCAGCCGACCTTGTTTACGGAAACCTTTTCTGCAAGGCCCTTTTCGGCAATAACTTCTTCAAAGCGGGCTCTGATTTCGTCAGAGTGAGAAGAAAGGCATCCGGTACCGCCGCAAAGAAGAACGGCACGCTTGCCCTCTGCGCCGGCAATCTTCTTCTCGAGAGAAGCGGTGCAGTCGCAAATAACCTTATCAAGCTGTTCGGTCTTTTCAATAATAGCCATCTTATGCCTCCTTTGCTCTGTAGGAGTCGATTACCTTGGAAACCTGGTCAACAGACATCTTGGGGTAAACGGTTCCGTTAATGGTTACTGCAGGTGCAATACCGCAGGCACCGATGCAGCGGAGTGCATCGATTGTGAACAGACCGTCCTCGGTGGTCTCGCCGGGCTTGATGGCGAGAAGCTCAGAGAACTTGTCGATAATCTGCTGTGCACCCTTAACATAGCAGGCAGTACCGAGGCAGCAGCCGATGATGTACTTTCCCTTGGGCTTCAGAGAGAAGAAAGAGTAGAAAGTAACAACGCCGTAAATCTCGGCAACGGGGAGTCCGGTTCTTTCGGAAACGATTTCCTGAACCTCGAGGGGGATGTAGCCATATTCTTTCTGAATATCGCTAAGGATCATCATGAGCGGTGTCTTGTCGTTGATGTGTCTGTCAACGATAGCATTGATCTGCTTAACCGCAGCTTCATTTAATTTTGCCATGCGTTCCTCCGATTCAATTTTTTCCTGTTTTTATTTGTATGCGCTCATAGCGGCATATTTTACCGTTCGCCATTTTACCATCGTAATTCTTGCCTTGTCAAGGAAAAAGTGTGTTGTTATTGCACTAATATAACGATAAATTTTGGCAATTTTGTCGGTTTTCACAAACGTGTTTCATATGAGACGAAATAAGGTCCAGTGCGTTAAGAAGCTGACACTTTTGTTTCTTATTTGACGAAAAAAACACAGGCATTGCCTGTGTTTTTTTCGTCATATCCCCATTAAATCAGGTCCTGTCTACAGCCTGCTTTTCGATGATGAGTATTCTGTTTCCGGAGCGTTTTTTTATTATTCCGTCCTCCTCAAGTCCGTCGAGAGCTCTGTACAGGGAGGCTCTTCCCAGATGAAGGGACTTGGCAAGGTCGGAAAGTGAGCCGGGGAGTGTTATTTCCTCGCTCTCAAACGAAAGGAGGTAAGACAGAAGCTTCTGCTTTGCATCACCCGCTGTCAGATGTCCGATTTTCATATTCAGGTATCGAATTCTGCTGCTGAGATATTTTATATAGGCGTTACGGAAGTCCGTGCTCCTGTCCATAAGCTCTGTAATGACATCCTCGGGCACTATAAGGAGCTCTGTTTTTTCCCTTGCCACAATGTGGCTGAAGCTCTCTTCCTCGGAAAAGGTCATTGCAACACCGAAGATATCTCCGGCATGAAGGTAGCGCATAAGAAAGGGATGAGGACCGTCCTCGCTGAAAACGGAAAGGCTTCCTCCCAGCACGAGAAAAACGCCCCTGCCGGAAACATGCTCTCCGCTCTGAAGCTTTAATCTGCTTACTCTTCTGTCGCCCAGCACAAAGCCGCTTTCTTCTTCCGTAAGAACCGAAAAAACAGGGAATCTGTCAAGGAAAATCACATAGCCCGCCCCCTTTCAGACTGTATCATTTGATACAGTTATTATAATGCTTTTTTATTTTAAGTCAAGAAAAAGCTAAAAGGCATACTCTTCGGACTGCTGCTGAAAAAAGTATTCTGAAATATTGCATTTTAAGGAAAACGGTGTTATTTTATCCTGTAAACAAACAAATTACGTAAAGAAAGAATATCGGCAAAAATGGTTGGACTCGGTACGTTAATAAATGTGGGCGGAATTGTCGCCGGCGGTATAATCGGCCTGTTTTTCGGAAGGCTCCTTAAAAAGCCTCTGCAGGACGCCCTTAACAAGGCCTGCGGAATTTCCGTTATTTTCATCGGGGCGGCGGGGGCTCTTTCCGGAATGATGAATGCTCTTACCGACGGAAGCCTCAACTCCGGACGCAGCATGCTTCTGGTTATCTCTCTGGTTCTCGGCGCACTTTTCGGAGAGCTTCTCAATCTTGAGGGTCTTCTGGAGCGCTTTGGCACCTGGCTTAAAGCAAAGAGCGGAAGTGAGGGTGACAAGGGCTTTGTGGGCGGCTTTGTTACCGCCTCTCTGACAGTCTGCATAGGAGCAATGGCAATTGTAGGCTCCATTCAGGACGGCATCTTCGGTGACTGGTCGATTCTCGCCACAAAGGCCGTCCTCGACCTTGTTATCATCCTTGTTATGACCTCGTCAATGGGCAAGGGATGCATTTTCTCCGCAATTCCCGTTGCGATTTTTCAGGGCTCGGTTACGGCCCTTTCACGGCTTATAAAGCCCTTGCTTACAGACCCTGCCCTTTTCAATCTGTCTCTTGTGGGCTCTGTTCTCATATTCTGCGTCGGAATAAATCTTCTGTTCGGAAAGAAAATCAAGGTTGCAAATCTTCTTCCCGCCGTTGTCATTGCAGCCGGATGCGCCTTCCTCCCCTTTTCACTTTAAGTTTTGCAGTAAACAAAATAACTTACAGATTTTTCATTAAGGAGAAACAAAATGGAATTCAAAAAAATCCTTTCAGAGCGTTATTCCTGCAGAGCCTTTTCCGACAAAGCAATCGAAAGGTCGGCCTTAGATGCCGTCCTTGAGGCAGGACGCCTTGCCCCCACCGCAAAAAACCTTCAGGAGCAGAGAATTTATGTTGTCTCCTCCGAGGAAGGCCTTAAGAAAATCGACGCCGCAACTCCCTGCCGCTACGGTGCTCCCGTATGCCTCGTTGTTGCCTATGACAAAAATAATGTCTTCACCTACCCCGGCGGAAGACTCAATTCCGGTGCCGAGGACGCAACCATTGTCGCAACCCAGATGATGCTGGCCGCAACCGACGAGGGTCTGTGCAGCTGCTGGCTCAATTTCTTTAACCCCGATGACCTCCGCGTTTCTCTCGGTCTTCCCGAAAACGAGGAAATCGTCATGCTTCTGGACCTCGGCTACTCTGCCGACGGAAAGGGCGCACCCCCGAAAATGCGTAAGGATATTTCAGCAACCGTTTCTTATATCTGATTTGAACAAGCCGACATATTATTGTCTTTCAGGCAGGGCCTTCTCCCGGAGGCTCTGCCTTTTTCGGTATAATTATGAACTTTTTGTAAAAGGTCAGGGAAAGTCAAAATTCGCTATTGACATTTTGACTTTCCCTGACTATAATAAGCTCACAAAGATCAGGAAAGGTCAGACAAGGAGATTTGATATTATGGCAACAAGTGATTTAATTGCTCAGTTTATTCTGAATGCAATAGAGGAAAGTGAAAACGGCTTTGCGGAGCTCCGACGGTCGGGTCTGGCAGAACGCTTCTCCGTTGTTCCCAGCCAGATAAATTACGTTATACAGACGCGCTTCTCTCCCGAACACGGATATATCGTCGAGTCCCGCAGGGGCGGTGGCGGATATATCAAAATCACAAGAGTCCGACACTCACCGAGAAGCCTTGTAATGAATACCATAAACTCCGTCGGAACCTCTCTTGACCTGCGAACGGCCTATGCATTTACGGAAAATCTTTATTCCGAGGAAATAATCGGGCCCCAGATAAGAAAGCTTATTCTGGCAGCCGTTTCCGATAATGCACTCAGACCTGTTGAGCCCTCCGGAAGAGACACCGTAAGGGCCGCAATTTACAAAAACATTCTTCTCAATCTTTTAGGCGAATAATGAAAGGAGATAAAAGCCATGAAATGTGAAAAGTGCAACAACAACGAAGTCAGCTTCATCTACGAAAGCAACATCAACGGAAAGAAAAGCTCTAAGCATCTGTGCTCCGAGTGCGCAAAGGCAGAAGGTCTTGACAGGGCTTTTATGAGTAATCGCAGAGACATCTTCGATGAATTCTTCGGCGAAAACGACAGCCTCTTTTCTCCCCTTTTTGCCTTCCCCCGCAGAAGTCTTCTCGGCTCCTTCGGAGGACAGAGCCTCGCAAAAAGCCTTCTGACCCCCGCTTTCCCCCGCTTCCTCTTTATTGACGATACCGAAGAAAAATGCGGCAGCAATGAAAGCTCATGCGACTGCGGCAAGACCTGTGAGTGCGGCGAAGATAACTGTCACAGCGACAATTCCGATGAAGAAATCAGCGGCAAAAGAAAGCTTGAGGCCCTCAGGTACGAGCTGGATAAGGCCGTAAAAGCCGAGAATTTTGAAAAAGCAATAGAGCTTCGCGATGAAATCAAAAGATTAAAGGAAGGAAATTAAAACACCATGAACTCCGAACAGTTTTCCGCCGAGGCCTTAGGCGTTATTGAAGCCGCCCGGGCATTTGCCGGGGACTTTGGGCACGAATATATCGGTACCGAGCACATTCTCGCGGCACTGACCGAAAAAGGCAGTGAAGCGGCCCCTGTTCTGGAGAGCGAGGGCTGCACAGAAAAGCTTATCGGGGATTATCTTAAAAAAATCCTGAGAAGAGGAAACGGGCATAATGACCCCGAGGCCTTTAATTCCGAGGCTGCGTCTGTACTCTCCTCCGCAATTAGAATTGCAAAGGGCTCCCCCGCCGGCTCCCTTCACATACTCTATGCCATCTGCAGGGCAAAAAACTCCACCGCCGGGATGATTCTGCGCAGAATGGGTGCAGACACCGACTCACTCTGCGACAAGGCAAAGGCGGCTTTCACCGGAGGCCGTGAAAACGCCTATACAGCAGGCGGTGATTCCGGAAAAGAGGGTTCTTCCCTTGAGGAATTCGGAAGGGACCTCACAAGGGCCGCCTCCGAAGGAAAGCTTGATCCTGTCATAGGAAGAAACGAGGAGATTAAAAGGGCAATCCTTATTCTCTCCCGCAGGGGCAAGAACAACCCCGTCCTTATCGGTGAGCCGGGCGTTGGAAAAACGGCAATAGTCGAAGGCCTTGCCCGTCTTATCTCCTCCGGTGAGGTGCCGGGCGACCTGAGGGGAAAGAGACTTATTTCCCTGGACCTTACGGGTATGCTTGCGGGAACGAAATACAGAGGTGACTTTGAAGAGCGCATTAAAAATGTGCTGAAGGAGGTCACTGAGGCCGGCGATGTTATTCTCTTCATCGATGAAATACACATGCTTATAGGAGCAGGCGCCGCGGAAGGCGCATCAGATGCCGCAAACATTCTCAAGCCCGCCCTTGCCAGAGGTGAAATCAAGCTCATCGGCGCAACAACTCTCGATGAATACAGAAAGCACATTGAAAAGGATGCGGCCCTTGAGCGAAGATTCCAGCCAATCATCGTAAACGAGCCCGATGAGGAAACCGCACTTGAAATACTAAAGGGCATAATTCCCAAATACGAAGAGCACCATAAGCTCCACATTTCCGATGAGGCCGCCCTCGCCGCCGTTAAGCTTTCCGTCCGTTATATAAACGACCGCTATCTTCCCGACAAAGCCATTGACCTCATTGACGAAGCCGCGGCAGCCGTAAGAACAAAGAACGCCTCCCCCTCTGCGGACACAAAGCCCGTCAGAAACAGACTGAAGGCGCTTAACGAGGAAAAGGACGAGGCAATCAGGCTTCAGGATTATGAAAGAGCCGCCGTAATAAGAGACAGAATTGCCGAGCAGCAGCAGGAGCTTGACAGGCTTCTTGCAGACTGCGATTCCGGTGAAGCCGAAAACAAAACCGTATCGGCAGAGGATATTGCCGCAGTCGTATCCGGCTGGACCGGCATTCCCGTAAAGAGCCTTACGAAGGATGAGAGCGAAAGACTTCTCTCTATGGAAAGGATTCTCCATGAGAGAGTTGTGGGTCAGGACGAGGCCGTTTCCGCAGTTGCCCGTGCCATCCGCAGAGGCAGAGTCGGCCTTAAGGACCCAAAAAGGCCCATAGGCTCCTTCCTGTTCCTCGGCCCCACCGGTGTCGGAAAAACAGAGCTGTGCAAGGCTCTTGCAGAAGCTGTTTTCGGAGATGAGAGTGCGGTTATACGCCTTGATATGTCCGAATTTATGGAAAAGCACACCGTTTCCAAGCTTATCGGCTCTCCCCCGGGCTACGTGGGATATGATGAAGGCGGACAGCTTACGGAAAAGGTCCGCAGAAAGCCCTACTGTGTTATTCTTTTCGACGAGATAGAAAAGGCCCACGAGGATGTATTCAACATTCTTCTTCAGCTTCTCGACGACGGCAGACTGACAGACTCCCGCGGAAGAACCGTATCCTTCAAAAACGCGGTTGTGGTTATGACAAGCAATGTCGGGGCAAGAAACCTGACAGAAAAAAGAGACCCCGTTGTCGGATTTGAGACCGAGGCAAGGGAGCAAAGCCCCGCAGAATTGAGAGAGCTTATTAACGCAGACCTTCGCCGCACCTTTAAGCCCGAATTTCTCAACAGAATCGATGACACCATCGTTTTCTCCCGCCTTAGCGAGGAAAACATCAGGGAAATTGCGGAAAAGCTTCTTAAGAATCTTTCCCTCAGAACAGAGGACCTGGGAATTCGTCTTCACTTCACCGATGAGGCCGTAACACTTCTCGCCAAAGAAGGCTTTGACCCCGTTTACGGCGCAAGACCTCTTAAGAGGGTAATTCAGAGCAGGGTTGAGGATGCTCTTGCAGAGAAGCTTCTTTCCGGAGAAGTGTCCCCCGATTCGGAGCTCACTCTTACCGCGGGAGAAGAGGGAGAGCTTGTAATAAAATAAAAACAGACATTTTGACCGGCAGCACCGAGGAAGGGGTTTATATCCCGTCTTCGGTGCTTTCTTTTTGGGAAATTTGCTTGCCATTACGATAAAAACATAGTATAATGTAGTGCTTGGCATCTTTAACCACAAGATATAGGATTTTTTAGTACAGGAGACAGGCCCAGATGGCAAAAAACAGCCCCAACAACATTGATACCGCTTACGGCAATGATGCCATAAGCCAGCTTAAGGGAGAAGACCGCGTCAGAAAACGCCCGCAGGTTATTTTCGGCTCGGACGGTCTTGAAGGCTGCCAGCACGCAGTTTTCGAAATTCTCTCAAACGCAATAGACGAAGCGCGAAGCGGCTTCGGACGGGAGATTGTTTTAACCCGCTATGAGGACTTCTCCGTTGAAGTTGAAGACTTCGGACGCGGCTGCCCCGTTGACTGGAACGAAAAGGAAAAGAGATATAACTGGGAGCTGGTTTTCTGCGAGCTTTACGCAGGCGGAAAATACGGCGGGGATGACGGAGATAATTACGAGTATTCCCTCGGCCTTAACGGACTCGGCTCCTGCGCAACCCAGTACGCCTCCGAATACTTTGACGCCGAAATATACAGAGACGGCTTCCGCTATGAGCTGCATTTCAAAAAGGGAAAACCCGTAGGCAGAAAGAACGACGTCCTTAAGAAGGAGCCCACGGAAAGAAGGCAGACAGGCTCCCGCTTCCGCTGGAAGCCCGACAGAGAGGTTTTTTCGGATATTAATATCCCCATTGAATATTATACCCGCATTTTAAGACAGCAGGCCGTTGTCAATGAGGGCGTTTTATTCCGCTTCCGCAATCAGGTGGGAGACGGCTTTGAAGAAATTCAATATAAATACGACGGCGGTATTGTTGACTATATAGGCGAAATCGTAGGTGAAAACGCCCTTACCTCCATTCAGAAAATAAGCGCCGAAAGAAAAGGCCGCGACAGAGAGGACAAGCCCCTTTACAAGGTTAAAATCGGCGCTGCCTTCTGCTTCTGCACAAGCGTTAATCTCCTTGAATATTATCATAACTCAAGCTTTCTTGAGTACGGCGGCTCCCCGGACAAGGCAAGCCGCACCGCCTTTGTTTCCGCAGTAGATGCATACCTGATAAAGGCCGGCAAATACCAGAAGCAGGAGAGCAAAATAAGCTTTCAGGACATTGCCGACTGCCTGGTTCTTGTTACAAACTGCTTCTCCACACAGACAAGCTACGAAAATCAGACCAAAAAGGCAATAAACAACAAGTTTATTCAGGAGGCGATGACAGAGGTCATCAAGGCACAGCTTGAGGTCTACTTCATAGAAAACAAGCCCGAGGCCGACCGCATCGCTGAGCAGGTGCTTATAAACAAGCGCAGCCGCGAGAATGCGGAGCGCACGCGCCTGGGCACGAAAAAGAAGCTGTCCGGCAGCATCGACATCGCAAACAGAGTGCAGAAGTCCGTCGACTGC
>JAKSPP010000025.1 GCA_024404735.1 Oscillospiraceae bacterium
GGGAATTGCCTTTTCAAAGTATGCCGAGCTCTTCCTTCTAAGGGCAATCAGGGAGAATGTTGACTATACCTTCAGAATTCCCTTGGACGCCGTTAAGCTCACTGCGATTGTATACGCCCTTATTTTCTGCCTCATTTCCCTTAAATCCCTTATTTCCGTATCGAGAACAGATGCCCTTTCTCTTCTTAAGGCCGAAAGCTTCGGTGAAAAGCCTCCGAAGGGAAATATACTCCTTGCCCTTGCCGGGCTTGTTATCCTCGCCATTGCCTATTACCTTGCGGTTTCCATAAAGCAGCCTTTAACGGCAATTATGATGTTTTTCCTTGCCGTTTTACTTGTAATAATTGCAAGCTATCTTCTTTTCATCTCAGGCTCCGTTACCCTTTGCTCGCTTCTTAAGAAGAACAAAAAGTATTATTACAATAAGAAAAACTTCGTCTCCGTTTCCTCAATGGCCTACAGAATGAAGAGAAACGGCGCCGGCCTTGCCTCCATCTGCGTTCTGTCCTCCCTTATTCTCGGCGGCTTTGTATCAACTGCCTGCCTGTACTTCGGCTCCGAGGATACCATTGATTCCCGCTATCCCTATGATACAAGCTTCAGCGTGGATATTTATAATCTCGACAAAACAGACTATGCCATTGATGAGCTTGAGGAAAGGTGCTTTGTACCCCTGCGGGCAGAGCTTGAAAAGAGCTTTGATAAAAGAGGAATTACACCCACTAAATCCGAACAGGTATCCTATTCCTGTATTTACGGAATGCTCTCCGAGGGCGGTGAGGTCACCTATGATTCCTCAAGGCTTGTGGGCGACCAGAGCAGCTCCGAGCTTGAACGCCTTGCGGGCTTCTATTTTATAAGCCTTAAGAGCTTCAATGAAATAACCGGGCGCAGTGACAGTCTCGAAAAGGGCGATGCAATCATCTGCCCTCTTTCGGGAGATTATAAATACACCTCCTTCAGCCTTGATAAGCTGCACCTTAATATATCCTCAAAATATTTCGGCTTTCCCCGGATAGGTGAAATCGGAATCGATAACATTGTAAGGGCCTATGTTGTTGTCCTTCCGGAGCTTGAGACTCTGAGACCCATTCTAGGCATTAAGGACAGCATGGGTGAAAATGCCCTTCGCTTAAGCTGGGATTACGGCTATGATATAGAGGGCACTCCCGCCGAAAAGCTCAGCATTTATGATGAACAGAGAGCTTTTTACAAAATCAAATTCTTAGATGACCTTGCCCACGGCTTTTCGATAGTAAGCAAGGATGCGGAGAAGGCCGATTATTACTCCGTTTACGGCGGCCTTTTCTTCATAGGAATTCTTCTGAGTCTTATCTTCATCTGCGCAACGGTTCTTATTATCTACTACAAGCAGGTTTCCGAGGGCTACGAGGATGCCCCCCGCTTCGAGATTATGCAGAAGATAGGAATGACAAAGGAGGATATAAGGAAAAACGTCAATTCCCAGATGGTTACGGTTTTCTTTGCACCCCTTCTTATGGCGGGAGTACATCTCTGCTTTGCCTTCCCAATGGTATGGAAATGCCTGCAGCTTTTCTACTTCACAAATCTGAGGCTGATGATAGAAACGGCGCTTATTGCCTACCTCGTCTTCGCGGTTTTCTATACGGTGGTCTATAAGCTGACAACAAGAAAATACATATCCATAGTATCGTAAATAAAAAGCTCCGCTGCGTGAAAAAGCAGCGGAGCTTTACTTGTTGAGCAGTTATTTAAGCGGAAGAGCAAATAAGGACTTAACAGCCGTTTTGTATTCATCGGTGGTTTTTGCCTTGGTTATGGCCTTGAGGGGCTTTTCATAGCCCGCGAAACGTGGGGATAAAAAGCGCCAGAGCTCCTTCATCCTCATAATGGTGGGCTTATCTCCGGACATATACTCCCTGTAGCCCTCGTAAATAAGCGATGAAAACTCCGAAAGCTCCTCCTTGCAGGCCTTATCCCCGCCCTTTGCCCTTCGGAATAGAGCCGGGTCTGAGGCAAGGCCTCTTCCCGCCATAAGGTCGCAGTCCCATGAAAAGGCCTTATCCTCCTCCGATACTATATCCCCGTTATAGATAAGGGGGAAGGGGGCATTATCTCTTGCCCTTATAAAAATCTCCCTGTCGGCCCTGCCCTTATACATCATCTCTCTTGTGCGGGGATGAAGGATAAGGCTTTTTAAGGGGTATTTTTTGTATATTTCAAAAATAGCGTCCCATTCATCGAAGGAGAAAAAGCCGGCCCTTGTCTTGACGGAAATATCCGCGCCCGGAAGAGAGGAAAAAATCTCGCAGAGCATATTGTCAAGGGCGGCGGTGTCAAGGAGAGCTCCGCTGCCCTTGTGCTTTGCCGTAACGGTTCCGCTGGGGCAGCCGAGGTTAAGATTAATCTCCCCGAAGCCGTAATCCATAAGCTCACGGGCAGCCAGGATAAAATAGTCGCTTCGCCCTGTCAGAACCTGCGGGATAAGGTTTTCCTCCCTCTCGCTTAAAAGCTCTCTTTTGTCCTTGCCCGAAAGCTTCATATTCTGATTGGGCTCAATAAAGGGGGCCATGTAATAATCCACACCGCCGAAAACCCTCCTGTGTGCCCTGCGCCACACAAGGCAGGTAACGCCCTCCATGGGCGCTGAATAAAGCTTCTGCATGGCTTATTCCTCCGGGAAGGCAAGGAGAGGATTGCCCTTTGCCAGCATTTTAAGCTCGCTTTCCATAATGCAGTGGGGAATACTGTTTTCTCTTACGGCCTTAATGCACGTATCCCAGTCAAACCATGAAACGAGGTCAAGCTCGCTTTCCTGAAGGGTGAAGGCGTCCTCATCCAGATTAAGCTCGAGTAGGTATACCCCCGAAATCTGCCTGGCGTGAAAGGGCTTTCCGTGAAAGACCATATCGTATGAGACGGGCCTGAGACCGCAGAAGATAAGGTCCTTTTCACAGGCCCTTACACCGAGCTCCTCACTTAGCTCTCTCAGTGCGGATACAACATAATCATCACCTGCGGGAATGTGCCCTGCCGAGGATATATCATAGCAGCCCGGGAAGGAGTCCTTGTTTTTGCTTCTCCTCTGAAGAAGAATCTGGGGTCTTCCGTCCTTTATTCTGTAAATCCACAGGTGGCTTGTGCGGTGGAGAAGGCCCTTTTCGTGGATATAGCCTCTCTTCGCGGTCTTGCCCGTGGGATTTCCGTTTTCATCAACAATATCAAGAATTTCCATAGTTTTCGGTTTCCCGCCGTTTCGTATTTTTGATTAAGACCATTTTACTCTTTCTGTGCTTTGCCTGTCAAGTATGCCCAAAGAGAGGCAAAAGAATAAAAAGCTCTGCACGGTTTTATTCTTCCGTGCAGAGCATAAGGCAAGGTGGTAATATTTTGTGGTAATAATTCAGGACTTAAATCACTCTGTCTTGAGAGCCTTCTCGTAAAGGTCCTCAACCTGCTTTGAGGGGGCCTTGGTGCAGAGAGTAACGACAACTGCGGCAATGAGGCCGGCAATGGTACCGGGAACGATTTCGTAGATGCCGAGGGAGCCGAGGGCAATGAGCCAGATGATATCAACGGCAGCGCCGACGATAATTCCGGCAATAGCGCCTGCGAAGTTAAAGCGCTTCCAGAAAAGGGAGAGCATAATTGCGGGACCGAAGGCGGCACCGAAGAGACCCCATGCATTCTCAACAAGACCCATAATGGTACCGCTGTTGGGGTTGGAGGCAATGAGAACGGCAACAACGCTTATTGCAAGAACAACATAGCGGCCTGCCCAGAGCATTTCCTTGTCGGTGGCCTTACCCTTGCGGAATACGGGCTTGTAAACGTCGCTGGCAAAGGCAGAGGCAGAGGCAAGAAGCTGGCTGTCGGCGGTGGACATACTTGCGGCAAGAATTGCGGAGAGGAGAATTCCGGAGAATACTGCGGGGAAGAGCTTTCTTACCATCTGGATAAATACGGTGGAGCTGTCCTCAATCTCACCGAGGAAGAGGTGACCGATGCAGCCTGCTGCAACGGAGAAGAGAATGATAAGAACGTTCCAGGTGATACCGATTTTTGCACTCTTCTTAAGGTCCTTGTCGGAGCGGACGGACATGAAGCGTACGATAATGTGGGGCATTCCGAAGTAGCCGAGACCCCAGCCGAGGCCGGAGACGATATCCTTCCAGTTGGTGAAGAGGTTCCAGTAGCCTGCGGGGAGCTGTGCGGGGGCGGAAGCAGAGGCACCGCCTCCGTTAATTACAAACAGTGCGAAGATAGGAGCAATAAGAAGGGCTGCTAGCATAAGCATGCCCTGGAAGAAGTCTGTCCAGCAAACTGCGGAGAAGCCGCCCAGGAAGGTGTAAACAACGATAATGGCGGCGGCAAGGTACATTGCTGTTCTGGGGTCAATGCCGATAACGGTATTGAAAAGAGTGCCGCAGGCCTTCATGGAGGAGGCGGCGTAGATTGTGTAGGCAACGATGAAGATAACCGCACAGACTATCTGAAGAAGCTTGCCGGATGCCTTAAAGCGGTTTGTCAGATACTGGGGAAGAGTGATGGAGTCGTTTGCGGCGATGGTAAAGCGGCGGAGTCTGGGGGCTTCAACCAGCCAGCTTACGGCGTAGCCGATGGCGAGACCGATAGCAATCCATGCCTTGCCGATGCCGGCTGCATAGATGGATGCGGGAAGACCCATCAAAACCCATGCGCTCATATCCGAGGCGCCTGCGGAGAGGGCGGAAACCCAGGGACCCATCTGACGGCCGCCCAGGAAGTAATCCTTTTCACCGCCGTTCTTGTTCTTCATAAAGAAGTAAACGCCGATGCCTATCATAAAAAGAAGATAGATTACGAAAATAATACTTTCTACGTTCATTGCTTGGGGTGTCCTTTCCTTTGCTTCTTGAAATAATATGGCATATATTAGCATAATTTATAATAGAACGCAATACAGAACGGAGTATGAACCTAAATTCATACTCCGTATTATATAACAGATATAAATGCCTATAAAATAAGGACTTTTTATTAGACCACAGTCTATACTAAAATTTAGACTATAAAAATTATTTTTTCTCTCTGAAGCCCTCAAGGAACATGGGCATTATGGATGAGGCATATTTTGAAAGGGAATAGTCTCCGTCGGACAGACACCAGTCGTACATAAGGGCCCTTTCCATAAGGGCATAGGCCTTTGTAATTTCGCCGATGGTCATATCCTTTCGTATTTCTCCTGTTTCCTGTCCCCGCCCTATTATTTCGCGAAGGGCCTTGAAGTACACTCTGTTGCGGTTTAATAGATGCTTTTCTCCCTTTGTAACAAGCTGGGTTGAGAGGAGACCAGCAAGAAGCTCAAGGGAGATGCTGTTTTCTATCATCACAAAAAGCTCTCTGTTAAGGTAGGAAAGAGCGCTGAGGGCACTTTCCATGGGGGAGGCAACAGGCATGAGCTCCTCATATTTCTCATCGAAAAGAACGCTTAAGGTACCCAGAAGGGCATCCTTGCCCTCAAAGTAGTGGTAAAAGGAGCCCTTGCTTGTCTCGGCCTCGGAGATAATATCCTCAACGGTTGTCTCCTCGTAGCCGTGCTCATAGAAAAGCTTCCAGGCTGCGGAAATAATTCTTCCCTTTGTGTTTCTCTGATTTTTCTTGGGCATAAGGCTTCTCCCTTCAGCGGCTTTTCTCCGGGATCTTCAGAAAGCCTCTTAAGGCCTTGCCGAAGAATCTCTCGTATATGCCAACCATGGTGCCGAGAAGTATGGCGATAATAACCGTTCCGATGCCGACACTGCCCGTTTTTCTCAGGAAGATAAGGCAGATTGCAAGGGCAAGAACAACGCTTGAAACGTCAAAAATTATCTTGCACTGATGAAAGGGCCTTTTTATTTTTTTTGAAAGAGCCATAACAAAGCCCTCCGAGGGCATATTGAGAACATCGGAGGTGGAGTAAAGCCATACGCCGAAGCCACCCACGACAAAGCCGATTGCGGTGAAGCAGAGCCTGAAAACCATCATCCTCGGTGCGGGAAACAGCTTGAATATCCAGAGGGCAAAGCTGTTGAAGTAGCCGAAGATAAACCCGCTTATAAGCTGGAGAAGGGTCCAGGGAGAAAACTCTCTTTTAAGTATAATAAGCTGCCCCACAACAAGAAGGGCCTGATAAAGGAAGGTTGCCGTTCCGAATTCAAGGCCTGTTGTGAGATTAAAGGCATAGGGAACCGATGAAACGGGGGAGGAGCCGAGGTCGGAGCGAACGGAGCCTGCTATACCAAGGGCAAGAATCATCAGTCCGCCCAGATATGCAAGTATTCTTCTAAGGGTCAGTTTTTCTTTCATAGCTTTACTTCTTTTCCTGTAGTGTGGTTTTGTATTGCCTCAGCCTTCGTAGCCCTTCGGATTTGCCTTCTGCCATCTCCAGGTGTCAAGGCACATGTCATAGAGAGTCTTTTGAGCCCTCCAGCCAAGCTCCCTTTCCGCCTTCCCGGGGTCGGACCAGTAGGCATCAAGGTCGCCCTCTCTTCTGGGCTTAATCTCATAGGGAAGAGCTTTTCCGCAGGCCTTTTCAAAGGCCTTAAGAACCTCAAGCACACTGTAGCCCTTTCCCGTGCCCAGATTGTAGATTTTAAGTCCGTCCATATTATTAAGGGCGGCAGTGTGTCCCTTTGCAAGGTCAACAACGTGAATGTAATCGCGCACTCCGGTGCCGTCGGGGGTTTGGTAGTCGTTTCCGAATACCCCGAGGCAGGGAAGCTGCCCCACGGCAACCTTTGCTATATAGGGCAGAAGATTGTTGGGAATGCCTCTTGGGTCTTCGCCTATAAGTCCCGAGGGGTGGGCACCGATGGGGTTAAAATAGCGAAGAAGAGTGGCGTTGAAGCCGGGATTTGATTTTACTATATCCCCCAGAAGCTGCTCTATTATAAGCTTTGTCTCCCCGTAGGGATTTGTGCAGCCCCCTGCGGGCATATCCTCTCTGTAGGGGGAGGGGTTATTGCTTCCGTATACGGTTGCGGAGGAGGAGAAAATAATATTTTTGCATCCGGCCTTCAGCATAGCCCTGCACAGAGACAGGGATGAGCCTATGTTGTTATCGTAGTATTTTATGGGATTTTTTACAGATTCTCCCACGGCCTTACTGCCTGCAAAGTGAATAACGGCCTCAATGTCATAATCCGAGAATAATTTGTTAAGGGTCTCTTCATCCTGCAGTCTTGCTTCAATGAAGGGAAAGCTCTTTCCCGTAATCTCCCTGATTCTGTCTGCGGCAAGGGCAGAGGAGTTAGATAAATCGTCTATTACAACAATGTCCCTTCCCTCCGAAAGAAGCTCTACGGCGGTGTGGCTTCCTATGTAGCCGAGGCCTCCCGTAACAAGAATTGCCATTATTCTCCCTCCTTATATAAATAACGGGATGATTATAAAAAAGGGCGGGGCTTTTTTATCATATACCCCGCCTTATTCTTTTATTTTAGGAAAGATCCTCAAACAGGTCCTTGCCGTAGACTCCGGAGGCAATAAGCCCGGAGAAGGCCTTTTTAACCTCGTCCTTGTCCTCGGCATAGGTAATTCCGAACCAACTGTCTTCGGTAACAAGCACCTTAACGCTGCATTTGCCCTCCTTAAGAAGGGAATCGATGTGGATGGGAAGAAGATATTCGCTTTTAAGCTCATCCTCCTTCTTCATTGTGCGGAAGAAATCCTCAAAGCCCTCCTTAAGAAGAGGAATATAGCTCTCCTTAAGTCCCCACATATTCATGGAAACGGTACTGTCCACATTAAGGACTCTGCCGCCGGCCTCTGCCCCAAGGGCTGTTTTTACTATGCCCTTTGTCTCATCGACTCCCGTCAGATAGCCCCTGTCATCAACAAGGCAGATGCCTCTTGTTACGGCACCGTTATCCGAAAGAGTGTTTCCGAGGACAAAGCCCGCCATACAGTAGGCCGTATCCCCATCATCGGAGATAAGAAAATCGTGAAGAAGGGTGAAGGCCTGTCTTCCGTAATAGTCATCTGCGTTGATTACGGCAAAGGGACAGTCGATTTCCTCTGCACAGGAGAGCACGGCCTGTCCTGTTCCCCAGGGCTTTTTGCGCTCCGGGGGGAGCAGTACGCCTTCGGGAAGGTCGTCGGGCCTCTGGAAGCAGTAGGCCGTTTCAACTCCGAGAGAGGAGCAGAGCTTATCCACTCTTCCTCCGATAATCTCACGGAATTCCTTCTCTATATCTTCTCTTATTATGAAGATAATTTTGTTAAAGCCCGCCTTAATCGCATCGTGAACGGAGAAGTCCATGATGATTTCTCCGGAAAGACCCACCTTTTCAAGCTGCTTTATTCCCGCACCGTAGCGTGAGCCTATTCCGGCAGCCATAATTACGAGGGCTGTTTTTCTGTCTGACATCAGCCGATAACCTCAAAGGAGTAAACCTTGGCGTAAACCTTGCCGACACCTGCATAGATAACAAGGGTGTGTCCGGGGGCGAGAATGCTCTTTCCCGCAACAACGCCGTGGTCTGTTACGGTCACGCCGCTCATCTCTCCTGTTATGTAAACGGAGTTGTATCCGTCCTTGGGGCCTGCTTCAAGCTCTGTGTAGGAAACGGAGGGGCCGGACTTGAGGTCTGTTATTACACCGATATTGCATTCCTCTGCGGGGTAGTAGATGGTGTCTCCAAGCTTCATCTGCTCCACAACATACTCGGGGGTCTCGTCAACGGCATAGACAATGCGTACTGTCTTTGAATAGTCGTTTGAAACGGGGCTTCCGCCGTCTCCGATAAACTTCAGGGCAAAAAGGCAAACGCCTGCGGCAATAACGATTAAAACAAGAATGTCGATTATATTGAATCTGTACTTTTTCTTTGTGTCTTTCATTTTAATTAACCTGCTTTCTTTATTTCCCGAGAGCTTTACCGCTCTTTTTTATGTTGTTTGCGGATACGAGTATTGCGAAGATAATCCAGAAGAAGAGCATAACCCTCGGATAAGCCCAGGGGTAGTCCGTCATTCCGTAGATAAGAGAGCCTATAAGCCCCGCCGAGGCTCCCGCTGCCACAGCCCCCGTGGTGTTTCTGTCTTTCTTTATTCGCAGAGCACCGTCTCTTATGGGGAAGAACATGGCAAGAAGGAAGGCCAGAAGGGTGAAAATTCCGCTCTCACCGCAGATTTCCATAAAAATATTATGGGCGTGGACATAGGGGAAATAGCCGTTGTACCAGCCGTGCCCCAGAATTTCCAGCTTCATTGAGGAGTAGCCGAGGCCTGCTCCGAAAAGGGGCATGTGCTTAATGAGTCTTGCATTTGCCGTATATATGAATGAACGGGAATTGATTGAGGAGTCCGAGGAAAAGACCGTTAAGAGCCTTGCCCTTATATTCTCCGGCCAGAAGGGTACGGTGCATACCGCAAGGACAAGAAACAGGGGCACCCATCTGGGGCAGAGCATCAGTGCAAGGATGACTCCCGCACAGGCAAGGGCAAACCAGCCTCCTCTGGAGTAGGTCATAAGAAGGGCGAGTGCCCCGAGAATAAATGCCCCCAGGAATATAAGCCTTGTGAGCCCCGTCTTTCCGTAGAAGATAAGGGCAAACATGAGGGGCAGTGAGAAAACAAGAAGATTTGCAAAGGAGTTGGGGTTATGGAAGAAGGAGAAAACTCTTCCGGGCATATTGGCATTCAGTGAAAGGTCCGTAAAGGAGGAGGAGGCCTCAACTCCCGTAATTCTCTGGTAAACCGCATAGAGTGAGCAGCCTATAAGGCCCATTGCGATGAAAACGCAGACACTGTAAAGCTTGTCCTCCGTGTTGACTGCGGATACGAAGAGAAGTACAGCCAGCATGCAGGTAAGGGCATATAAGAGGAAGGAACGGGAGGCATCGGGATTCTTTGACCAGAGGTAGGAAAGCCCCGTCAGCATTGCGTAGAAAACAGGCCAGAAGCCGAGCTTTTTAAGGGAGAGCCTGTGCTTTTCGTTTTTAATGCCTCCTGCCCAGTAGATTATCATCATAAGAACCACGGCAATAAGGCTGTAGGCATTGTTCCATCTCTCGTAGGGAATGCAGAGGAAGAGCATAAGGATAAGGCCGTAAATAACATAAAGGTTTTCGGCCAGAAAATCCGCAAGGGAAAGGGCAAGGGAGCCTTCGGAAAAGCGGGGGAAGCGTTTTCCGAGCTTCATAAAGGCCGTGGGAATAATATTGATTATCCCTTCGAGGATTTTTATTACCCTGCTGTCCTTCATTTTTTCGCTGAGTCTGCTTCGGAGGCTTAATAGTCCGCAGATAAGGCTCTTTCTGAAAAGCTCTGCGATTTTATGGCAGATAAGCCCGAGAATACTGTGGGAGGCTTTTTCGCAGACCCTGTCATATAAGGACATAAGCAGGCAGAAGAAAAAGCTGTTTTTAAGTAAATTCATAGGCAGTCTTTTCTAGCTCCTGTTTCTGTTTTTTATTCTGTAAAGAAGGGTAAGAGTGCCGTAAAGCTTCATTTTAATGAGGCGGGCCACAATCATCTTCTTTTTGTTCATTCCGGAGGGGGTGTAATTTCTTATTGCGGAGGCGTAGGGCTCGGAGGAGAAAACAGCCCTCAGCTTTCTCTTCTTCTCCCCGGCACAGGCGCTGTTTCCGGGGGCAAATTCGTTTCCGGCCTCAATTAATATTCCCGCCCATACGGTGCTGTTTTCCCAGTCCCCGGGAAGGGAAAGGGAAAAGCGCTCACACAGGGCCTTTTTCATCTCAAAGGATTTAAGGAAGGTATCGGGATAATCCGGAAGATATTTGTGAGTAACGGAGGCGGGATTAATCAGGTAGTTATAAAGCGCCTTTTCCGTAATCGCAAGGGAAGCACCAAGAGAGAAATACTCTATGAGGAAGAGCTCATCCTCAAGATAGGCCCCCGAGAAGCGGAGCTTATTGTCCTTAATGATGTCCGCCCTGTAGATAAATCTCCAGATAAAGCCGTTAAAGGGCTTTTCGGCAAGCCTGCCGGAAAGAAGGGGTAAAACGACAAGCTCCCTTGCCTCATCGGGAGTGTAAAAGCCGGCCTTAGCCGCTGGCGCCTCATAGGTGCCCGTCCCGTCGGGGAGAAGGCAGGTGTCGGCGCAGTGTGCGGCAGAGGCTCCCGTCTCCTTAATAAGAGACATAAGGCTGCTTAAAAAATCCGTCTCATAGGTGTCATCGGCATCGAGAAAGGCAATGTACTTTCCCCTTGCCATAGAGATACCGTCGTTTCTTGCCTCGGATACTCCTGCATTTTCCTTGTTAAAAAGCCTTACTCTTCCATCGGAGCTAAGCCTCCGGCATATTTCTTCTGTTTTGTCCCTTGAGCCGTCGTTTACGATAATCAGCTCAAAGTCCTCAAAGCTCTGGGAAAGGACGGAAGAAACCGCCTTTTCTATGAGCTTTTCCCCGTTGTAAACGGGAATTATTACACTTATTTCGGGCATTTTTGTTTTCTCCGATTAAATGTTTTGTTTTTGCCCTCAGGCCTTGCTCATAACCTTTGTGGAGGGATTGATGAGAAGCTGCTTTGTATCTCCTGAGTCGAATTTAATCTGCATTTTAAGCATATTAAACTCCTTTGAAACGGAGATGACCTCGCCGTCACCGAAGTATTTGTGCTTTATCCTGTCGCCGGGAGCGTAGGATACGGCAGCGCCGGAGGCTGCATCGGAATGCATATTTGCAAGGGACGAGGTTTTTCCCGCCGATGAAGAATAGCCTGCGCTCTTTCCTGATGAGCCGCCCACCCTGTAGGGGCTCCTTGAGGCTCCGGAAGTGCCTGTGCTTCTCTGCCCGTAGCCTGTGTAGCCTCCGAAGGAGCTTCCTCTTTCGGAGGAGAAGGAGGATTTTCTCCTGTCGGCGATTTTCTCCAGATGCTCCTCGGGGATTTCTTCAACAAAGCGTGAAATGCTGTTTGCGCTTGTGCGTCCGAAGAGCATTCTCTGCCTTGCGGCTGTAATATAGAGCTTTTCCTCCGCTCTTGTAATGGCAACGTAGCAGAGTCTTCTCTCCTCCTCCATCTCTTCGGGGGCGCCAATTGCCTTGATGCCGGGGAAAATGCCCTCCTCGGCTCCGGCAATGTAGACATTTTTGAACTCCAGTCCCTTGGAGGAGTGCATGGTCATAAGGGAAACGGCACCTGCGGAGGTGTCCATGGTGTTAAGGTCTGTGTAAAGGGCAACCTCATCGAGGAAGGCGGAGATTCCGGTTTCCCCGGTGTTCTTCATAAAGCTTACAATGTTGGACTTCAGCTCGTTTACGTTTTCCGCCTTTGACCTGTTCTCGTCGGAGGATTTGGCAAGAAGGGAAATAACATAGCCTGTTTTCTCAAGAAGAAGGTCGAAAACCTCGTCTGCGGGCTTTTCCCTTGCGGCCTCTGAGAGGGAGACCATCATATCGTAAAACTGCAGGAGCTTTTTGGAGGACCTTACCAGTGCCGGAATCTCCTCGCAGTTTTTAATCAGGTTGAAGATGCTGTCATTGGTCTTTGCGGCAAGCTCCTCAAGAGCATCGCAGGTGGTCTTTCCTATGCCTCTTGCGGGAACATTAATAATTCTCATAAGGCGCAGGTCATCCCCGGGATTGACGATGACGCTGAGATAGGCAAGAATGTCCTTGATTTCGGCTCTGTCAAAGAACTTCATGCCTCCGTAAACCTTGTAGGGAATTGCGTTTCTCTTAAGGGCATACTCAAGTCGGTTGGACTGTGCGTTTATTCTGTAAAGAACGGCATTGTCGCTCCAGCTCTCTCCGGAGGAGAAGCTTTCAAGAATTCTTGCGGCAATGTACTCCGCCTCTTCATCATCGTTGTAGCATACCTTCAGAACAGGCATATGTCCGCCGGACTTATCCGTGAACAGATGCTTGTCCTTTCTGCCCTTGTTGTTCCTTATAACGGCGTTTGCCGCCTCGAGAATATGCATGGTGGAGCGGTAATTCTGCTCCAGCTTTATTACCTTTGTGCCCCTGAATTCATCCTCAAAGCTGAGAATGTTCTCAATGGTAGCACCGCGGAATTTGTAAATACTCTGGTCATCGTCACCTACAACGCAGATGTTTCCGCTGCCCGAGGCAAGAAGGCTTGTAAGCCTGTACTGCATATTGTTGGTGTCCTGATACTCGTCGACGAA
>JAKSPP010000026.1 GCA_024404735.1 Oscillospiraceae bacterium
TACGATTTTTCTTAAAGTTTTGCTTCAGCTTCGCGCTGTTGACAGAGTCGATTTTTTTTATTACAATCCGAAATCAGAACAAGAAAATACGGATGATTATGCATAAATTTCACTGAAGGAGGAAAGATCTGTGGCATACAAACGTCTGGGTGATATGCTCGTCGGAGTCGGTGTAATATCGGAACAGCAGCTTAGCACCGCACTTTCAGAGCAGAAAAAAACCGGCAGAAGACTCGGCGAGGTTCTCGTCAGTATGGACATAATCAGTCAACGGCAGCTTCTTGATACCCTTCAGCGCCAGCTTGGAGTTGACTTCATAGATTTAAGCGCCTTTGCTCCCGAGGCCTCTCTTGCCAGAGTGCTTCCCCGCGGTATTGCCCAGAAGTATCACATAGTCCCCGTCCGCGGTGATAACTCCACTCTCTTTATTGCAATGGACGACCCCCTCAACTTTGTTGCGGTGGATGCGGCCAGGGCTGCCAGCAAGCGAAGGATAATCCCCATGCTTGCCACTGCGGAGGGCGTTGACAGGGCTCTTGCCAATCTTTACGGCTCCGAGGGTGCCGAGAGAGCCATTGCAGAGCTTAAAAGCGAGGAATCCGAGACGGGCGCAGGCTCTGCTACTGCCAATATAATAGGCGCGGACACAGAAAACGCCGCCCCCACAATCCGCCTTGTCAACAGTATTCTGGAATACGCCGTTAACCAGAGTGCCTCGGATATCCACCTTGAGCCCAGGGAGGCCGAGATGGTTGTCCGAATGCGAATAGACGGAGTTCTCAGAAAAGCCTTCGTAGTACCCAAGGGTACGCAGAATGCGGTTATTGCCCGAATAAAGGTTATGGGCAATATGAATATTGCAGAGCATAAGATTCCCCTTGACGGACGAAGCAATGTGCGCATAGGCGATAAGGACATTGACCTTCGTATTTCCACACTGCCAACGGTTTACGGTGAAAAAACGGTTATCCGACTTCTCTATAAGGCCTCCGATTTTCTCTCCCCTAAGGGCATAGGCCTTACGGGAAACAACCTTAAAAAGTTCGAGGCACTTCTTAAAAACTCCAACGGCGTTATTCTTATAGTCGGCCCCACGGGCTCCGGTAAATCAAGCTCCATGTACACGATGATTCACCGCCTCAACACAGAGGAGGTTAATCTTGTTACTCTTGAGGATCCCGTTGAGTACAACCTTGACGGCGTCAATCAGGTACAGATAAACGATAAGGTCGATATGACCTTCGCAAACGGCCTTCGAAGCATACTTCGTCAGGACCCGGATATAATAGCCGTGGGCGAGATTCGTGACGGCGAGACGGCCCAAATAGCCATGCGTGCCGCAATAACCGGACATCTTGTCCTTTCAACCCTTCATACAAACGATGCGCCGGGCACCCTCGACCGTCTTCTTGATATGGGCGTTGAGCCCTATCTTGTAAGCTCGGCCCTTAAGGGTGTAATAAGCCAGAGACTTGTCCGCCGTATATGCCCCGCCTGCCGGGAGGAATACTCTCCCTCTGCCGAGGAGCAGGCAATGCTTCACCTTCCCTATTCGGAGGGGCGGCGCTTCTACAGGGGCAAGGGCTGCCCCGCCTGCTTCAACACAGGCTATCACGGAAGAACGGCGGTTTTCGAAATCCTCGTAATAAGCGGGGCGATTAAGCGTGCGATTGCCGACAGAGTACCCCATTCCGAGCTTCTTCGAATAATAAACGAAAGCGGGTTTGAGACTCTTATAAAAGACTGTGTCCGCCTTGTTGAGGGCGGCGTTACAACGGTTTCCGAGGCCTACCGTACGGTTAATTCCACCGATGCTTAAGTAATCCGGAGACAAACAATTTTTCTAAGGAGACTGCTTAATGCAAACCTACCGATATGAAGGAATAAGTGCAAGCGGTGCCGGGGTAAAGGGCATTGTTGAGGCTATTGACGAGCAGGAGGCCCTTATCCTTGCAAGAGCAAACTGCAGGACCCTTCTGAGCATAAAGCCCGAAACAAAGGTCCGCTCCGTTATGAATACGGACCTTGACGACCTGCTGGGCGGAGGCAGAATAAAGGACAAGCAGCTGAGCCTTCTGTGCTCACAGCTTGCAATTGAGCTTAAAGCGGGTCTTCCCCTGGTCCGGGCACTGGAGCTCGTTGCAAAAAACGAGAGCAACGCGGCTCTTAAAAAAATAATAACGGAATCGGCAAATGACGTAAGAGCGGGCCATACCCTCAGTGAGGCCCTCAGTCTTCACGGCCCGAAGCTGCCGAAAACCCTCATAGAAACAGTCAGGGCCGGCGAGGAATCGGGAAAGCTTGACGAATGCTTTGAAAGACTCAAGGTCTATTACAAGAGCAGCGGAAAGATTAAAAGCAAGGTTGCAAGTGCAATGGTCTATCCCGTTATGCTCATCATTGTTGCGGTTATCGTGGTTGCCATTATCATGATTAAGGCCGTGCCTGTTTTCGAGGCATCCTTTGCGGGACTGGGACAGGAACTCCCCGGAGTGACAAAAGCCCTGATTGCCACAAGCCACTTCTTTAAGAACAACATTCTTCTGCTTCTTGTGGGGGCCCTTGCCCTTGCCCTTGCATTAAAGCTCTACGGGCAGACGGAATCGGGAAAGAATCTCTACGCAAGGCTTGCCCTTAGCTTCCCGGGACTCGGCCTTGTTAACAGAATGAACGGAGCAAGCCAGTTTGCAAGCACTATGGGAACAATGCTGGCAGCGGGCCTTCCTATGGTGAAGGCGGCCCGGATAACTTCAAATGTTGTCTCAAATCACCTCATTAAAAAGGATGTTCAGGCTGCATCCGACGGCGTTATAACAGGCAGAAGTCTTGGAGACGGCCTCAGTAAAAGCCTCTGGCTTCCTCCCCTTCTTCTTGAAATGACGGCAGTGGGCGAGGAGACGGGAAACCTTGAGGAGACTCTGGACGTTATTAACGAGTACTACACGGATGAGGTTAACCTTGCCGTTGACAGAGCTCTGGGCATTCTGGAGCCTGCAATTACCATCGTAATGGCCCTTATGGTTGTGTTTATCCTCCTTTCCGTTTACCTTCCCCTTTTCAGCATGTATCAGTAATATCCGTAATTCCGCCGGCACTCAACCCCGCCGGCTAATAATAAAAAATAAATTTTTAAGGAGAACCTGCTTATTATGAAAATGAATAAAAAGGGCTTCACTCTCATTGAGATGCTGGTTGTTGTCGCAATCCTCGCAATCCTCGTTGCTATCGTTATTCCCGTTGTCGGAAATGCCAACGAAAAGGCTAAGGAGGCCAAGGACGCTGCCAATATCCGTTCCGCAATCGCAGAGTGCACTATCGCCCGGCTTACCGGTGAAGGAGACACTTCAAAAGAAGTAATACTTACACAGAAAGATAGCTTTGATAAACTCGGTTCCGATTTGAGCAACATTGGCGGCTGGGAACCCAATCCTGCATCTGGTACAAAATTCAGCGGCACAGGTGCTCATATCGTCTCAGTTGATGAGAATGGAAATGTAACAGTAACCCCCAAAACCTGATAAAAATTGATTTCCTGCGTATCGTTTACCTGCGCAGGTCAACCCTGAATAGTTTCCGGGCAGAGCCGAAGGGGTTGCGGCTCAAGCCCGGGAACCGGGGCAAACCTGCGGGCCGGAAGGCGTTCCGACCCGGATGTTTGTTCCGTTTTGCCCGTTTCGGGCAGACATTTACGAAAAACAAAAAGGCCCTTAGTCCTCCTGCATTTAAGCGGGAAAAAGGGCCCGGAGGGCAAAAAGTGCTTTTATTTGCTTCGCCTTTTTTATCGGCATATTTTATTATACTGAGCCTTCTTCTGGGCCTTGTTATGGGAAGTGCATTAAACTGCCTTGCCTTCCGTCTTGCACGGGGAGAAAAATGGTCCGGGGGAAGAAGCCGCTGTCCTTCCTGCGGGAGTACACTGGGAATCGGGGACTTAATTCCTCTTTTCAGCTACATATTTCTAAGGGGCAGATGCCGCCGCTGCGGAGAGAAAATCTCCATGCGCTATCCTGTTTCGGAGGCTGTTTTAGCCCTCTTATATCTTCTTATTCTTCTTAAATATGACCTGTCCCTTGAGACAATAGAGCTTATTGTTTTTTGCTCCTGTCTTTTCTGCCTGTCTCTTGTGGATCTTGATATTCAGGAAATTCCGGACAGATTCCATATTATTTCCGCTTCGGCAAGGCTTGTGTTTCTTCTTTTAAGCTTCGGCTTTACCGGGGATTTTCTTATTGCCTTAGGGCGCGCCCTTCTGGGCGGCCTTATCCTCGGGGGCGGGGTGCTTGTCCTCAGCCTTGTTATGGACAGGCTTCTTCATAAGGAGAGCCTCGGAGGCGGGGATATTAAGCTCCTTTTTGTTATGGGAATGTATTTTTCCCTGCCCTGCTGCTGCCTTCTTATATTTATGGCGGCAATTATCGGCATTGTCCTTGCCCTCTGTCTGGGGGCAAAAAAGGGCGTAGCCTTTCCCTTCGGCCCGGCTCTTTCGCTATCGGCTTTTCTGACGCTTCTTTTCGGGGAAAAGCTTATTTCTCTCTATATGGGCCTTCTGGCTTAAGAAATGCTTCCGCACCCCCGGAAGGGTGCATTCTATTCTGATAAAAACCGGTATTCGGGACGGATGCCGGGGAGGAGGAAAAATGGCGGGAAAAACTGTCGGCATTGAAATAGGAAACGACACCGTCAAGATGGCCCTTGTTTCAGGGGGCAGGCTTATCGGCATGGCAGTTGAGCGTATGCCGGACAATATGGTTTCGGACGGGAGGATTGCATCCCCCGACGCAATGATAAACTTCCTTAAGGATATGCGGAGGGCACACCATATTCCGAAGTGCAATGCGGCACTGGTTCTTCCCTATCACAGCGTAATTACAAACGTTGTGAGTGTTCCGCCCATGAGCGATAAGGAGCTTTCCATTAACCTTCCCTTTGAATTCCGCGATTATGTGGGTCAGGAGGCAGGAGGCTACCATTACGATTACTGCGTTATGGACACAGTGAGAAACCTCGCAGGACAGGTGGAAAAGCTTGACATATTCGGAGCGGCTGTAAAAAAGGATTTAATGGAAAGCTACTACGATATGATGAAAAAAGCGGGCTTCACCCTTAAGCTTGCCATCCCCCACGAGGCTGCATGGATGAATCTTGCAAGAAGGGCAAGTGACGAGGGTGAAGAGGTTGCCATTGTGGATATGGGACATACGGCAACGAGGATTTATATTTTCTCAGACGGCAAATTTATTATGGGCAGAGAAATCGAGCTCGGAGGGCAGCTTCTTGATGCCTCCATTGCCCAGCAGCAGAGGGTTGATGCCCATGTTGCCAGAAGCTACAAGGAAAACAACACAGGCGGAATCCTCTCCTCCGAGGACAGCACCGATGCCTTTAACACCATTGCCGTTGAGATTATGAAGGTTGTGAACTTCTACTCCAACTTCTCAAACAGAAATTCCAATCTGAAGGATATCTACCTTGCGGGAGGTATGGCCTCAATTGAAAATCTGAGGCTTGCCATACGCAGGGCAACGGGCCTCAATGCACATCATATATTCCATCTTGTTCCCGGCGGGGCCGAGGACGGGAATACCCTGTGCTGTGCTCTTGCAGCCGGCGCGGGAGTTCAGTGACAAGGGGGGCAAACAAAGACAATGTCCGATAATAGCAAAAAAGCCTCTGCAAAAACAGCGGGCAAAAGACAGGCCATTGCCGATAAGGCAAACCTTAACCTCTGCTTTCACGAAAGCGGAATTCACCTTAAAACTCTTATCCCCACCATAGTTATTATCCTTCTTGCCACCGCTGCCTTCGTTAAATTCGGGTTTATGGACAGGCTTTACGAGAAAACCGCTGCCTATGATACTCTGAGTGAAAAGCAGCTTAGTCTTGCGGCCATTAAAAAGAAGCTCAGCGGCTATGATGAGCTGGAGGCCGAGTACGGCCGCTTCAGCTACGGCCTTATGACGGAGAGCGAAGCGGGCCTTGTTGACAGACCCTATGTTCTCGGCATTCTTGAAAACACCATCTCCCCTGTTGCGGGAATTGAGGATTTTGCCCTTAACAACAACATCCTTGCGGTTAATATCTTCGGTCTTACTCTTGACGAGACCTCGGCTCTGGTTAAAAAGCTGGAGTCAGACCCGCAGATAGACTCCGTATCCGTTTACAGGGCCAAGGCCGATGATGAGGAGCAGAAGGCCTCTGTAAGTATGACAATTATCCTCAGTAAGGAGGACAGCGGAAATGAAGACTAACAGAGGTATCCCCGCCCGCACCGTTGCCGCCCTCGTTTTCCTTGCACTTGTTCTTGTGGGCTTTTCCTACTACCTTCTGTTTCTGAAGCCCCTTCGTGAGGAGCTTTCGGATATTGAGGCGCAGTCTCTTGCCCTTGACAGTGAAATCGCCATTGCCTCTGCAAAGGTGGGGAAAATGAACACAATGCAGGCGGAGCTTGATGAGCTTATGGCCCTCCCTGCAGAGGAGTTAACGGAAATTGCCCCCTATGACAATGCAAAGGTTGTTATGACCCAGCTTAACGGAATACTAAGAAACAGCGATGAGTATGACCTTAACTTCAGGGACCCTGTTATAGAAAGCGACGGAACCGTTCGCAGGGTTGTGGCAATGAAATTTAACTGCCGGGATTATAACGGCGCAAAGGCCATCATAGATGCCCTTCAGGCCAGTCACTGGCGCTGTCTTATAAACTCCATCTCTCTTGAGGCGGATGAAAATCAGATTGAGCTTACAGAGGCCCGGGAAAGGGCCGCAAGGGAGACCTCCGAAGAAAATGCCGGGGCAGTCATTTCCGTAATTTCGGAGGAAGAGGAGCCTCAGGCGATGTCCATAATCGGCTCCGTAACCGTCGCCGCAACCATAACCTTTTTTGAGAGTATGAATATCGAATAATTATATTCAATAGAAATCCCCCGACTTCGTCCTGATGAAGTCGGGGGATTTGCCTTATATGGTTATATTACTCAATTACGGGAGACCAGTAGGATGCGTTATAGATGTCTGTAATTCTGTAGCAGGCGGAAATGCCCTCGTAGCCTATTTCGGCATATCCCAGAACGGCATCGGAGGAGTACTCCCAGACATCGCCCAGCATGTAGCTGTCCATATACTCACCGCTGTAGCTGTAGTAATCGCAGATGAAGTCGATTTTTGCGCCTTCCTCGATTTCCATGGACTTTGCGATGGTTTCCGTTTCGCCGTTTATGTAGATTCTTCTTGCGCCGGTGATGTAACCACCGCTGTGCTCCTTATCGAAGGAGATGAGAAGCTCTGCTCTTTCACCGTTAATAAGAACGGGAACAAAGCCCGTAATCACGGGGCTTCCGTCCTCGCCGTAAACGGTGTCGAGGTAGTAATAGGCAACGGGCTGAAGGTCAATGGAGAACCATGTTCCGTCAAAGTCCCCGGCAAGGTCGCCGTCGGCATCAAAGAGGAAATTGCTGTCAAGGCCAAGGTCAATATAGCCCTCGCCGTCGTCGTAGAAGACGTTGAGCTCCACCTTGCTTATAAGGGATTTCTGCTTCTCCGTAAGGGCAAGAACCTTGCCGCCGTTTTTCTCGGTAAAGCCGAGAGTGGAGGGGTTAAAGCTGTTTTCGGCAATATATGCTGCGATTGCCTCGGGGTCGGCATCGCCGAGAGCTCTGTCGGAGCCCGGTGTGCTCTTCATTCCGAAAAGAGCGCCGAGAAGTGAGGAAATATCATCTGCGGAGATGGTCTGACTGCCGTAGGCAGAGGAGCTGTATCCGCTTCCGGAAATGCTCTGGAAGGCGCCGGAGCCGTAAGAGGAGCCGTATCCGCTTCCGTAGGAGGAGGCACCGCTTCCGGAGGAAGAGGCTGCGGTGTAGGAGCTCTGTCCGGAGCTCTGGTAGCTTGCATATTTCTTTACAAGGGCGGTGTAATTCTCGTCCATTTCAAGAGTGTCATAAAGGCCGAGGGCGGATTTAACGAGGGTGGAGCGCTTATAGGGGAAGTAAATCGAAAGACCGTAGGCGTTGGTCATATTTGAAGAGGTTCTGTTGTACTTGATTGCGCCGAGAATGGCTCTGCAAAGCTCGTCGCTTCCCTCTATATTAACGGAGTTTACAAAGTGTACAAGGTCAACCTGATCGATTTTACTGGAGGAGGCAAACTCTCTTGAGCCGCTTCTTGCACTTGAAAGCCTTGAGAAGCTGCTGTTGTCGATAAGCTCTATTGCCTCAAGGGAGAATTCGGCAAACTCCTCGGGTACCGTTGCCTTAAGCTCGGCAAGGTCAATAAGGGAGAGTGTTGTCTTCTGACCTGCGCACTGGGAGGCGCACGTGGAAACGAAGTCGTCAACGATGATTTTGCCCACGTCGATTGTGGCCATGGAGGTGTTGGAGGAGAGCTTTGTCAGCCAGTTTGTATAGTACCAGCCTATGCCCGGCTCGGATTCCTCGGAGGCTATCATATAGTCGGCGTAGGGCTCAACCATAAGGGCTGTCTCGAGGGTTGCCATAAGACAGGCATCAAAGCCTATGAAATCAAAGCTGACGCCGCCTGCCTTAAGTGCGGTTCTTATCTGGGGCAGGGTCATGGAGCCGGCGCTTGAATACTTCTCGTCGTAGCCGTAGCCGGAGATGCTTCCGCCGCCGTGGTCCCAAAAGATAAGGCCGTAACGGCTGGCCTCATAATTCTTTTTGCAGTACTTTATAAAGCCGGAGAGAGTGTCGGGGTTTACCATGGAGGCCTTGCCCTCGTTGTCGGAAAGGCATTTAAGGCCGCCTGCCTCAACCTTGTAAATCTGGTTTACGGAGCTTGAAACAACGGAGTTTTTCCACTGCTTGCAGCCGCCTGTGTAAACGATAATGTTGACTTTATCGGAAAGCTCTGCCTTCAGCATTTCCTGAAGGTCATAGCTTGCCATGGCATTCTGAGACTCAAGGTCGGTTCCGCACATATACACCATAAGGGTAACGGTGTCCCTGCCGGAGCCCAGAAGCTTGGTTCTCTTGTCTCTGGCCCCGGGGGCAACGGTGGTGTCAAGAGTGCCTGTATTGTTGCCCGCATCCCATCCGGAGGATACTGTCTGCGCACTGTAGTAGCTGCTTCCGGAGGAGGAGCCTCCGAAAAAGGCAGAGAAGGGGTTGGAGGAGTAGTAGGACGGCTTTGATGAGATATCGCCTGATGAAGAGCCTATGTTTGCAAAGCCGGAAGAGCTCTGAGAGGATGAGGGATAGCCGGAGCCTATGCCGGAGTCAACAGAGCCTCCGCCGCCAAGGGACTTAATAACAAAGATGGCAATAATCGCAATAATGATGATGGGAAGAAGCTTTCCGAGACCGCCTTTTTTGCCGCCGCTTGTCGGGACCGGGTTAAAGCCCGTCTGCCGGGCCATGGGTCTCTCGGGAGGCCTTCCCTGATAAGAGGGATTTCCGCCGGGACGGGGTGCCTGTCCGGGAATATTCGGCTTTACATGATTGCCGGGTGCCGATGAAACACCCGGGCGACCGCCGTAGCCGGTCTTGTTGCCCACAGGGCCCGTGCCAAGACCGCTTCCGCGCTTGCCTATGCCTTTTGCCTGGCCCACAACATTCTTGGAGCCTCTGTTTTGCTGATTGTCCATAGTTATTTACCTGCTGATTATTAATTTAGCTTTTGCAAGGCTTAATTATAGGTTTATTAAAGAAAAAAGTCAATAAACAGGGGTAAAAAACCCGGCATTATCCCCTGCGGATAAGCTGCGTTCATATTCTGCCCTTTCCTTTGTTTCGTTATTTTATACTGTTCACAATGAGGATTGCGATGCTTGTGAGTATCATGACTACACCAACTGCGCGGTTCAGGGTCTTTGCATCTGACTTATTGGCGATTATGGCGGCGATTCTTGCCCAGAGAAGTGTGAATGCGGCACACATAATCATGGCCGGGATGTCCGGCATACCGCCGATTGCAAAATGACTGATTCCGCCGACAAGAGCCGTAAATGCCATGATAAATACGCTGGTTCCGACTGCCATGTGCATCTGATATCCAAGGAAAGAGGTCAGAACAAACAGCATCATCATGCCGCCCCCGGCACCGACAAATCCGCAGATAAAACCGACGAAAACTCCGCCGATGATCGCCTTTATTATTCTCTCTTTGGGAGACCCGGAGTTCATCTGTTCTTTAGTTGTGGTGACAGGCTTTAAGATGAATCGAAGGCCGATAAAAATGAGAGCAATCTGCATAGTGTTTCCCATTGTTCTCTCGGGAAGAAAGCTTGCAACAAAGCTGCCGATGACTGTCACGATTAAAACGCTGACCATCATGGGCAAGCTGTTTCTGATGTCCAGATTTCCGCTCTTCTTGTAGGTATAAGCGCTGACGGCACTGGCAAGTACATCGCTTATAAGACCTATTCCCACGGCCTCATATGCCGGGATTCCCAGGAAGGAAACCAGCATAGGCCCAACAACGGCAGCAGCACTCATACCTGCAAATCCGGTTCCGATGCCTGCTCCTGCTCCGGCAAGAAAACATATGAATATCTTTAATAAAAGCTCCATGAGGATTGTTCTCCATTCAAAGTAAACACTTGACAATATACGCCACAGTTAGTATTATAATAGACAAGTGTTGCATATGCAAGCGCCGATTTTTCCCGTTTTGCCCGATGTTAAACGGTCGGTGCTGTTTTGTCGCATAAAAATACTGATTATTTCAGAGGTATGACGCAATGAAGGACGATCAGAGAATTGCACTGACAAAAAGGCTTTTGCGCGAGGGGCTTTTGCGCTTGCTCGACAAAACGGACCTGAACAAAATTTCGGTAACACAGCTGTGCACTGAATCCGGTATCAACAGAGCAACCTTTTATCGCCATTATGAACAGCCCCGCGATATTCTAAGCGACCTGAAGTGTGATATCTTTCGGGAGGTTGCCGCAATTGCAGAAGAAAACTCATCTGAAGGTGACGCGAAGAAATGGCTGGAATCCGCCTGCTGTTATTTTTACGAGCATTCGGATTTACTGAGAATTCTGTTTAAGTACAGGACAGATGACGAATTTGTGATGTTTCTGAATGACAGGTTTAATGAGCAGTACCCGGAGCTGAAGAGCAAAGGATATTTTACCGAAGTGGATGAGGATACCATGCGGCTTGGCGCTTATTATTATGCAGGCGGGCTCTATTATATCCTGAGACAGTGGCTGACTGAGCCAATCAACAAAAAACCGCAGGAGGTGGCCGTGCTGATGTGCCATTTTCTTAATATCTCCGACGGAAATAAAGGATGATAAAAGCGATTGTTTTTATAGCGGGACTTGCATTCATTTGTCTTGGGATAATCGGACTTATGCTGCCGGTCATCCCGCAAATTCCGTTTCTGGTGGCGGGAGTTATGCTTCTTTGTGCTGCATCAAAGAGATTTAAGAGACTTCTTGTGAGCTCGGGATTATATAAGAGATATCTTAAACCCGCCATAGACTCCCATGAAAAATTAAAAAAATTTATGGAAGAGGAGAACTGATTATACCCCGGTTCTTTTCTTCAGTACGGGTATATTTCATTCGGGGGCTTATCTCCGGATATCAAATAAAAAACCTGTTGAGAAAAACCCCGGAGGCTTTGTTTCCTCCGGGGTAAATCTTTACATTATGCCCTCTGTAAGGCTGACGCCTTTTTTAATAAGCTCATTGCGATAGAGCTCCTCGGTTGCAAGGGCCATTTTTGTAACGGCAAAATCTCCTTCGGGATAGATATACCAGGTATCCCTGAGGGTGTTGAGGTCTACGCAATCTCCGTGCTTGAAAAGATACCGGTACTCGATATGGCAGGAGTACATGGAGGCAACGCTTTTTACCATCTCGTGGCTGTCCCCGTCTGAGTCTGTGCAGGAAACACGGAACCCGTTCATATCATGTATCATGGTTCCCTCTCCAAGAGGGATATACTTTTTGGAATTGGGAAGGGACTCGACCTTAACCTTCAGAGTGCCGGAGGAATATGTTCCCGCCTCAACCTCTTTCCGTACATTCTCTCTTTCCCATTCGTACCAGTCGGGAATGTGTGAAAATTCGGTCTCTCCGCTTAGTGCGCAAAGCTCACCCAGCTCCGTCATTTCCCACTGCTTTCCGCATGCATTACACTTAAGGTGTACTCCGTAGGAGGACATCCGGTATTCCGTACCGCAGTGAGGGCACTGATACAGCACTTTGTGCAGACCATCTGCGCGTTTTGGGTCTGATACCTTTATTCCCTTCTCCTTTTGCCATGCAAAATCATCATAACGGAAGGCCTCCGCAATTTTTGCGTTAATGGTATTTGCATCCATTTCTCTTACCTGTTCTCTGGTCAGAAGCTGTTTATAGCTTGCTTCGGTTCCCTTGACACCTCTTTCATGTGAGGTGTCCCAGAAGGGAGAGTTGATATGATGTCCGTGGCAGATAAGAGTGACTACGGGTACATCAAGGAATTTTGCAAGCTTTCCGAGAGATTTCGGGAGTACTGCCGTTGTTCCGCAAAGGGAATACCGCGCCTCCGGGTAGATAACCGCAACATTTCCCATAGAAATGACCTGTCGCAGCTGCTTAACCAAACTCAGGTCATTTGTGAATTTTCGCTTGCATATGCAGCCGACTCTGCGCATAAGCCACTCGCGGCCGATGTATCCGTCGATTGCGACAACGTAGTTGGCATCGTTTTTTCCGAGAAGCCTTGAGGCTATTTTGAAGTCCAGAAAAGCGTTGTGATTGCAAAGAAGAAGGAAGGGACCGCGGAGCTCCCGTACATTGTTTTCGTATGTAATCTTCGGCTTGTGGCTTATCCATCCCGGAAGGGAGAGCGCTGCCTTGACGGGT
>JAKSPP010000027.1 GCA_024404735.1 Oscillospiraceae bacterium
GACGGGTTTCAGATCCCAGCTGGTCTTGCGGGGAGGCTCGGCTGTATTAAATCTTTTGAAGCTCAGGTCGTTCATAGGTGCATATCTCCCGAAAAGGATGTGTTTTCTCTTGCTTGCGTCGATACTTAAATATAAATAAAGTTAAACTATTATAACATATTAAGTCAACTTTTTTCGGGCATAAAAGCGCAGAGCAGCTAAATAAAGCTGAAACAATGATAAAAGCTTTATGCTATGATTATCAAGAAGAAAGCAAAAAATCCCGCCTCCGGGGAAAGGAAGCGGGATTTTCGGACTGCAAAACCTGCAATTACTTCTTTGCCTTGAGTTCCTCGAGGATGGAGGCGAGAAGCTCTTCGGTGGTGGGAGCCTTGGGCTCGTTTGCCTTTGCTTCTTCTTCTGCCTTCTTTGCTGCCTCTTCTTCTGCCTTCTTCTTGGCCTCTGCCTTCTCGCGAACCTTGTTGAAGGTCTTTACGATACCGAATACAACAAGAGCAATAAGGATGAAGTCGATGATAGCGCCGACAAAGGTGCCGAAGCCGAGAGTGATGGCTTCCTTGACAACCTCGCCTGACTCGCCCAGCTCAGCCTCACGGATGATAACGTTGAGGGCAGTCATGTCTCTGGAACCGAAGATGAAGCCGAGGAAGGGCATAAATACATCGTTTACCAGGGAGGAGGTGATTTTGCCGAAGGCACCGCCGATTATTACGCCGACAGCCATATCAAGGACGTTGCCGCGCATAATAAAGGCCTTGAATTCTTCTGCAATCTTTTTCATTTTGAAGTTTTCTCCTTTATTTTTATTTAATTACTTTTTGTTGGGGATGAGGATTTCTTTGCCTCCAAGGTAGGGGCGAAGTACCTCGGGAATGGTGACGCTTCCGTCTGCCTGCAGATGGTTCTCAAGGAAGGCGATGAGCATACGGGGAGGAGCGACAACGGTGTTGTTAAGGGTGTGGGGCAGATACATCTTGCCGTCTGCGCCCTTAACGCGCATTTTAAGGCGGCGTGCCTGTGCATCGCCCAGATTGGAGCAGGAGCAGACCTCAAAGTACTTCTGCTGTCTGGGGCTCCATGCCTCGATATCACAGCTCTTGACCTTCAGGTCGGCAAGGTCGCCGGAGCAGCACTCGAGCTGGCGTACGGGAATTTCAAGGCTTCTGAAGAGCTCAACGGAATATCTCCACATCTTCTCGTACCAGTCCATGGATTCCTCGGGCTTGCAGATAACAATCATTTCCTGCTTTTCAAACTGGTGGATTCTGTAAACTCCGCGCTCCTCAATGCCGTGGGCGCCCTTCTCCTTGCGGAAACAGGGGCTGTAGCTTGTGAGAGTCTGGGGAAGAGCGGTCTCGTCAAGGATGGTGTCGATATAACGGCCTATCATGGAGTGCTCGCTGGTGCCGATAAGGTAGAGGTCCTCGCCCTCGATTTTATACATCATGGCATCCATATCCGTCTGGGACATAACGCCCTCGACAACGTTGCCGTGAATCATAAAGGGAGGAATGCAGTAGGTGAAGCCCTTGTCAATCATAAAGTCTCTTGCGTAGGCAAGAACTCCGGAGTGAAGGCGGGCAACATCGCCCAGAAGATAATAGAAGCCGTTTCCGGAAACTCTTCCGGCAGCGTCCATATCAACACCGTTAAGGGACTCCATAATCTCGGTGTGGTAAGGAATGTCAAATTCGGGGATTTTTGCCTCGCCGAAGCGCTGGACCTCAACGTTGCAGCTGTCATCGGGGCCGATGGGGACGGAGGAATCGATGATATTGGGGATTTTCATCATAATATCATGGATTTTATCGGCGTACTCTGCCTCAAGCTTTTCAAGCTCCTCAAGGCGCTCTGCATTGCGCTTGACTTCCTCCTTGATTTTCTCTGCCTCCTCAAGCTTGGAGGGGTCCTTCTTTGCCTGACCCATAAGGACGCCAATCTGTTTGGAAAGGGAGTTTCTGGCGGCGCGGATGGTGCTGGCTTCGGAAATGGCGGCACGATTCTTTGCATCTAAATCGATAACCTCGTCAACGAGGGGGAGCTTTGCATCCTGAAATTTCTTTTTGATATTCTCTTTTACGATGTCGGGATTCTCTCTTAAAAACTTGATATCAAGCATTTTCTTTTCTCTAACTCCTATTTGTATATAACACTTTTTATTGTAGCTTACTGTTTTTTAAGTGCGGCTGCGGCCAGAAGAAGACCGTCAAGAAGCTTCTCTCTGTCGTCTGCGCCGTAAAATTCGATTTCTATTTTTCCGCGCTTTGCAGAGTCCTTGAGCTTGATTTTTCTGCCCAGAGCATTTTCAAGCTTTTTCTCCGCCTCTCTGACATAATCGGCAAGGGCCTCGTCTTTTCCACTGCCCTTCTTATCCTCTTTTGGGGAAAGAATGCGCTGGACAAGCTCCTCTGTCTGTCTTACGGAAAGGCCTCTTTCAATGATAAGCTCAGCCGTGTCAAACTGAACAAGGGCGTCTGTTATGGGGATAAGTGCTCTTGCGTGGCCGGAGCTTAACTGCCCCTCCTCTACCATCTTAAGAACCTCATCGCCGAGCTTTAACAGTCTCAGGGCGTTTGCAACGGCGGGGCGGGATTTGCCCACGGCGGCTGCGGCCTGGTCCTGAGTGAGTCCGTACTCGTTCATAAGGGTTTTGTAGCCCTTTGCTTCCTCTATGGGATTTAAGTCCTCTCTCTGGAGATTTTCGACCAGAGCAAGCTCACAGGCTCTTTTATCATCGGCCTCGATGATATTAACGGGAACCTCCTTGAGTCCGGCCTCTCTTGCGGCTCTCCAGCGGCGCTCACCTGCTATAATCTGGTAATATCCGCCTTCAAGGGGACGGACGGTGATTGGCTGAATCAGGCCGTACTGTCTGATTGACTCAGTCAGCTCATCCAGTGCCTCGGGGTCAAATATTGTTCGGGGCTGGTCGCTTTTCGGCTCTATTCTGGATATGGGCAGGGTGGATTTCTTTTCTTCCTCAAGATCCTCGCCCAGTATTGCGGAAAGGCCGAGCCCGAGGCCTCTTTTTCCTGCTTTTTCTGCCATTGATTACTCCTTAGTCGTCCTGGGCCTTAATAAGCTCATTTGCAAGGTGAAGATAAGCTCTTGAACCCTTTGAGTATTTATCATAGCCGATAACGGGCATCCCGTGGCTGGGGGCCTCGCTGAGGCGAATGTTGCGGGGAATTGTTGTCCTGTATACCTTGCTTCCGAAATGTTCCCTGAGCTGAGAGGATACCTCCTCGGACAGCTTTGTTCTGTTATCGTACATAGTCAGTACTATGCCCTCAATATCAAGAACGGGGTTTATGCGCTTGTTAACAAGCTTTATTGTGCCGAGAAGGTCTGCAAGGCCCTCCAGTGCGTAATATTCGCATTGAACGGGAATCAGAACGGAGTCTGCGGCGCAGAAGGCGTTGACTGTCAGCAGCTCCAGCGAAGGAGGACAGTCTATAATAATGTAATCATAGTTGTCCTTAATCTTTGCAAGGGCGTTTTTCAGAATATATTCTCTTTTTTCCATTTCAACGAGCTCAACATTTGCGCCCACAAGATTTTTCGTGGACGGGATTACATCGCCGAATTTTGTATTTTCGATTGCTTCCTCGGGCTCGGTCTGACCGACAAGTATGGTATAGATGTTTTTATCTCCGGTTTTGGAGACACCCATTCCGGTTGTTGCATTACCCTGAGGGTCGCAGTCAACGAGAAGTACTTTTCTTTTCCTGCTGTTTAAGGATGATGTCAGGTTGACGGCTGTTGTTGTCTTTCCGACACCGCCCTTCTGGTTTGCTACTGCAATAATTTTGCCCATAATTTCACCGCTTTCTGATGATAGGCGTTTATTATAACTCAATAATTTATATATTTCAATATATTTGTTTCACGTGAAACAAAATTTGTAAGGCCCATATGTTTCACGTGAAACACCGTCTTCCTGCTTTTAACGGCTTGACAAAAACACACGGGCATACTAAAATCCTTTATATAATTAAAACCTAAGAGGTATACAGATGAACTGGCTTGAAGTTACGGTGAAATCCGAAAGCAATAAAATAGATGTTCTATGCGGAAGGCTTGAAATGATGGGAATTGACGGTCTTAGCATAGAGGATGAAAAGGATTTCGGGGTCTTCCTTGAAAATAACCATGAATACTGGGATTATGTTGATGAGGAGCTTGAGCAGCGCTTTAAGGGTCTTGCCCAGATAAAATTCTATCTTGAGGATAACGAGCAGGGCGAGGAAAAGCTTGCAGAGGTAAAGGAAAAGCTCACAGAGGAAATTCTTGTAAAAAAGGTTGCGGATTCCGACTGGGAAAACAACTGGCAGCAATATTATAAGCCTATGGAGATTGGTGAAAAGCTCCTTGTAATTCCGGAATGGGAGGAGTGCGAGGTGCCGGGAAGAACTCCCCTTCGCCTTGACCCGGGCCTTATATTCGGCACAGGCAGCCATCCCACAACGAGAATGTGCCTTGAGGCCCTTGAAAAGTATGCCGGAAAGGGCAAAAGAGTTCTTGATATAGGCTGCGGCAGCGGTATTCTTGCAATAGGAACCCTGGTCCTCGGCTGCGACAGGGCAATCGGCTGTGACATTGACCCCAAGGCTCCGGACGTGGCAGAGGCCAATGCGGCCCTGAACGGAATAGGTACAGACAGATTCAAGGTTTATGCAGGTGATGTTCTATCCGATGCGGGAATGAGAAAATTCCTCGGAAAGGGCTATGATATTGTTCTTGCAAATATCGTCAGTGATGTTATTATTCCCCTTTCGGGCTTCGTAAGAGGCTTTATGAACGAGGGAGCAAGATTTATCTGCTCCGGAATTATCGAGGGCCGTCAGGACGAGGTAGAGGCAGCACTGTTAAAAAACGGATTTGAGATACTGGCACATTATCATATTGATGACTGGCACGCTTTTGAGTGCAGATGAAATAAAAACAGGCAGAGCTTCCCGGTAAAGGGACTCTGCCTGTTTTTTGCTATATAAAAGCTTATTTATCGAAATCGTGCTCGTGGCAGTCACCGCCGCCGCCTTCACAGCCGGGGCCGCCGAGATATTCCTTAATAATGGGAAGTCTGTTGTAAACGGCAAGCTGTACAGCTTCGAAAACTCTTCTTCCTGCTCCGTTGTAGCGGGTGATGGATGCATCTGCAATGGGAGAAAAGGCTTCCTTGCCGATATGCTCACCCATTACTATTGCCTCTGCGTAGCAGTCGACGGTTTCTTTGGAAAAATCCGCGCCCTTGGCTCTGGAGCAGACCTTTTTAAGTGAGCCGTCATCTGTCTCAAAAATGAGAAGGTAAGGGGCTTCCTCAAAAACCTCGGGCACAATTCCGAAGGAATCGGGATGAGTGGAGGTAGAGCAAATAATCATATTTTTTACTCCTGTAAATTAATCAGATTTAGTATATCGTCTTCATCGTAAAGGCTAAGGCCTTCGCTAAGCAGAAGCTCGGCTGTTACACCCTTTCCGGAGATAAGCCTTCTTCCGAATGAGCCGTCATAAATGAGCTTTGTTCCGCAGGAGGGACTTTTCTGCTTTAATATGGCGGCATCTGCCCCACAGATGCGGGCAAGAGAAAGGCATTCCTCCGCTCCGCGAAGGTATTCTGCTGTAACATCACGGCCTTCGCTGCTTCGCACCTCACTTCCGATTCGCTCGGAAGAGGGCCTCGGGGTGGGAAGACCGCCGTAAATCTCGGGACAGACGGGAATGAGACTGTATTTCTCGTTAAGGGCCGAAATAAGCTCCGGGGAAATGGGCTTGCTCTTGCCGTCGTAACGGCAGCGCAGACCCAGAAGGCATGCGGAAATCAGAATGGCTTTTTTCAAGCTAAGGCGGCCTCCAGCTTTGCAATGCCGGCCTCTATTCTCTTTAATGCCTCATCCTTGCCGAGAATTCTTGTGATTTCAACGGCACCGCCGGGGGTTACCATGCTTCCGGAAACGGCAATGCGGACAGGCCACATAATTTTTGCGTTCTTGCTCTCTGTTTCTGCGGCAAGGTCCTCCATAACCTTAAGGATGTTTTCGTCGCTCCAGTTGTCAAGGGCCTCAAAACGGGGAAGAATTGTTCTGAGAGTCTCGAGGCAGCCCTCAAGGGTGGTCTTGGATTTCTTGTGTACATAGAATTCGGGCTCATACTCGGGAAGAGCATCGAAGAAACCGATTTTCTCGGGAATGTCGGTGAGCTTCTCACAGCGCTGCTGAAGAAGGGCGGCAATGGCTGCGGGGCAGATTGCCTCGTTTTTGACTGCCTGACGGATATAGGGCTCGGCAAGAGCGGCAAACCTTTCGGGCTCGAGAGCTCTTATATACTCGGAGTTAAAGTAAGTGAGCTTGTTGATGTCGAAAATTGCGGGTGACTTGGAAATGCCCTCAAGCTCGAATACCCGGCCCAGCTCCTCAAGGGAGAAGATTTCTCTCTCTGCGTTCTCGCCCTTGGGAGACCAGCCCAGAAGGGTGACGTAGTTTACAATGGCCTCGGTCAGATAGCCCTGAGCCAGAAGGTCCTCGTAGCTGGGGTCACCGTGGCGCTTGGACATCTTTGCGTGGGCATCACGCATAACGGGAGGGCAGTGAACATACTTGGGGATGCTCCAGCCAAAGCCTTCGTAAAGAAGGTTGTATTTGGGGGCGGAGGAGAGATATTCGCTTCCTCTGACAACGTGGGTAATGCCCATCATATGGTCATCCACAACATTTGCGAAGTTGTATGTGGGGAGACCGTCTCTCTTAATGAGAACCTGGTCATCAAGGGTGTCGCAGGGAACGGTAATCTCACCGTAAATCTCATCCTTAAAGGTAACGGTGCCCTCGGAGGGGATTCTCTGGCGGATAACATAGGGCTTGCCCTCCTCCACCAGCTTCAGTGCATCCTCAAGAGAGATGCTGCGGCAGGGGTCTGCCTCTCTCTCAAAGCTTCCGCTGTCCTCCTCGGACTCCTGCTTCTCACAGAAGCAGTAATAGGCGTGGCCCTTTTCAACCAGCCACTGGGCGTACTTGATGTAAAAGCCCTTTCTCTCGGACTGAATGTAGGGGGCAACGGGACCTCCGATGTCAGGACCCTCATCGTGGGGCAGACGGCACTGAGCCATGGTTCTGTAAATAACATCGGTTGCGCCCTCAACGAGACGGCCCTGGTCTGTATCCTCAATACGGAGGATGAAGGTTCCGTCGTAGTGCTTTGCGATGAGGTAGGTGTAAAGTGCGGTGCGAAGATTACCGACGTGCATATAGCCTGTGGGGGAAGGGGCAAAACGGGTGCGGACCTTTCCCGTCGGAATCTTTGCTTCCATTTCATTTATAAAAGCTAAATCTGCCATTATTATAGGCCTCCGAAAAAACAATAATTAACAAGATATTTTAACATAAAAAGCCCGAAAGAGCAAGGGGAAAACAAGGGGGCATAACTGTTTTTCAGCGGTCGGGCATTACCCTTTTTAAGAAGGCATCCGCAAGCTCCGGCCATCTCTCTGCGGGGAGGCCTTTTGAAAGGGCTGCGGCATGGGGGCCGCTTGAAAATATGTGAAGCTCGCATACTATCCCCTCTTCAAGCAATGCTTCAGCTAACTTAAAGCTGCGCTCTGCGGGGACATTGTTGTCATCGGCTGTATGCCAGAGGAAGCACGGGGGTGTATCTCTGTTAACATGGAGGCGGGCGTTGTAAACATCAAGCTCCTCCTGAGTAAAGCCGTTGAGCTTTCCCGTTACGGCTCTGTGCATAACCCCGGGGGTGTTTGCATTCAGATGGGTTGCGCCGTAGGAAAGAACACAGGCGCCCGGGCGCCTTAAGTCCCTTGCGGGAGAAGCCTCCGTGAAAAATTCATCACAGCTCCAGTAATTGCAGTAGTTTGCGGCAAGATGGGCTCCCGCCGAAAAGCCGCAGAGGGCAATACGGCCCGGATTAAGACCGTAAAGGGAGGCGTTTTCCCTGAGATGGGCAATGGCAGAAGCCACCTGCCATAAGGGCTCCGGGAAAACCGTGTGTCTGTTGGCAAGACCCTCCGTATGGGAAAAATCCCTGTACAGAGTTGAATATTTAAGAACGCAGCCCACATAACCGTTTTTTGCGAAATGCTCCGCAACGGGGTAGCCCTCGCCGGGGGCACAGGCGGCATAGGCACCGCCGGGCAGGACGATAATGCAGGGGGCGTTTACAGTGTTTTCGTCTCTCAGTACTGTAAGGCTTACCTGATTATCGGCCTTGCTTAGATAAATCATATCCTGTTTAAGATTATTCATTTATGTTTTCACCTTTCGCAGTGAGTATCCTTCTGCCGGGCATTATACAGCAGTTTTTCCGTTGAAACAAGGAGAAAATAATCCCCCCGGGGGAGTTAAGTCCCTTAGACCCGAAAAGCACTGCGTATATACGGAGCTTTCTTTTCGTTAATTAATTTTTTGACACTTTCGTTTTACTTGACTAAAGCCTTTCGGTTGTGTATAATTTTTTACAATATAATACAATAAGGGAGAGTATATGATTACACTTGAGAACTTAGGCCTCCAGTTCGGAGGACAGGTTTTATATCAGCACGCAGACCTGCAGTTTGTCAGAGGCAACTGTTACGGAATTATAGGCGCCAACGGTGCGGGAAAATCAACCCTTCTTCGCATTATCTCCGGAGAAATCGAGCCCACCTCCGGCGCAGTATATATAGACCCAAAATGCCGTATGTCCGTCCTGAAGCAGAATCAGGAGCTGTACGATGAGTATTCCATTCTCGAAACGGTAAAGCTCGGAAATCCGAAGCTTGTTGAAACGGAAAAGGAAAAGAACGCAATTTACGAAAAGGAAGACTTCACCGATGAGGACGGTCTTCGCGCAGCTGAGCTTGAAGAGCTCTTCGCCGAAATGGGCGGCTGGGAGGCAGACTCCGATGCCGCAAGGCTTCTTCAGGGCCTGGGCATACCCGCCGAGGAGCATTACAACCTTATGAAGGACACAGACCCCAGAAAGAAGGTCAAGGTTCTTCTCTGTCAGGCTCTCTTCGGAAATCCCGATATCATTCTTCTGGACGAGCCCACCAACAACCTGGACCTTCACTCCGTTGTATGGCTTGAGGACTTCCTTGCCGACTATGACGGCACCGTTCTCGTTGTTTCCCATGACAGATACTTCCTTAACAACGTCTGCACCCACATCGTCGATATCGACTACGGCAAGATTAAAATGTACGTCGGTAACTACGACTTCTGGTACGAGTCATCACAGCTTATCCAGAAGCTTATAAAGGACCAGAACAAGAAGGCCCAGCAGAAGATTGAGGAGCTTCAAAACTTCATTCAGCGCTTCTCCGCAAACAAGTCCAAGTCCCGTCAGGCAACAAGCCGCAGAAAGCTTCTTGACAAGCTTACCGTTGAGGAGCTCCCCGCCTCCTCACGCCGCTACCCCTGGGTCGGCTTCAAGGCAGAGCGTGAGCCGGGCAAGGACAGACTGTTTGTTGATAACCTCAGCTATACCCGCAATGGCAAAAAGCTTATCAATAACGTAAGCTTCGTTATGGGCAGAGAGGATAAAATTGCCGTAATAGGTCAGGATGAGATTGCCGTATCCGCATTCTTTGACCTTCTTGCCGGCGTAATCGAGCCCGATGAGGGTACAATCAAGTGGGGCGTTTCCACAACCCAGTCCTACTTCCCCAAGGACCATGATGAGATTTTCAATATCGAGGATAACCTTATTGACTGGCTCAGACAGTTTTCCGAGGACAAGCGCGAGAGCTATATGCGCACCTTCCTCGGCAGAATGCTTTTCTCCGGTGACGAGGTTTACAAGAGTGTATCCGTCCTCTCCGGAGGAGAGAAGGTAAGATGCCTCCTTTCCAAGATGATGCTTGAGGGCTCCAGTGTCCTTCTTCTTGACCAGCCCACAAACCATCTTGACCTTGAAAGTGTTCAGGCCCTGAATAACGGCCTTACCGCATTCCCCTTCAATGTAATTCTCACAAGCCATGACCATCAGCTTATTCAGACCGTCTGCAATCGTATTATTGAGATTACTCCCGACGGAATAATCGACAGAAATGTAAGCTTCGATGAGTACATGCATATAGATTCTGCAGAAGAATAATCGAAAAAAACCATTTAGTAAGTATATAGGAAAAAGGATATTCGGAATAGGAAGGTGATTTTCTATGAGCAGATTGGATATTAACACCCAGAGCAATGCGCAGAAGGTTGTTGAAGGAATCTATAAGGACATAGAGCGCCGTATTGCAGCATCTCCCCCGGGACTTTGCCCTGTTGATATGGCCCTCAGCACTCTTTATATGTGTCTTTCACAGACCTGCGGCAAATGTGTTCCCTGCAGAGTCGGTCTTACCCAGCTCTGCACCCTTCACAAGCAGATTCTTGATGGTGAAGCAGACGAGTCTACCGTTGACCTCATTGAAAAGACGGCGGATATGATTGCATGCAGCGCAGACTGCGCCATCGGTATTGAGGCTGCAAAAATCGTTCTTGCCGGTGTAAGAGGCTTCAGAGACGATTATATCGAGCATGCCGTTAACAAGCATTGTCTCGGCAGCCATGAAAATCCCGTACCCTGTGTTGCCCTTTGCCCTGCGAAGGTTGACATCCCCGGCTACATTGCACTTATTAACGCAGGCCGCCTTGATGATGCAGTTAAGCTCATCAGAAAGGACAACCCCTTCCCCTCCGCCTGCGGTTATATCTGTGAGCATCCCTGTGAGGCACGCTGCCGCAGAAATATGATGGATAATGCCATCAACATCCGCTCTCTCAAGCGCTATGCCGCAGACAATGCAAAGGAAGAATATGTTCCCAGGCTTGCAGAGCCCACAGGCAAGAAGGTTTCCATCATCGGTGGCGGCCCCGGCGGCCTTTCCGCTGCTTACTTCCTTGCAATTATGGGCCACAAGGTAACCGTTTATGAGAAGCGCAAGGAACTTGGCGGAATGCTCAGATACGGTATCCCCGCCTATCGTCTCCCCAGACAGGTTCTCGACAAGGAAATTGCCCATATTCTCTCAACCGGAATCGAGGTAAAGACAGGCGTAACCATCGGTAAGGATATAAGCTACAAGGAACTCCGTGATGACTGCGATGCAATGTACATTGCAATCGGTGCACATACCGACAAGAAGGTCGGCATTGAAGGCGAGAACGCAGAGGGCGTTATCTCTGCAGTTAAGCTTCTCGGTGATATCGGAGACGGCATTATGCCTGACTTCAAGGGAAAGAATGTTGTTGTAATAGGCGGCGGCAACGTTGCCATGGACTGCGTAAGAAGCTCCATCCGTCTCGGTGCTGATAAGGTTTCCTGCGTTTACAGAAGACGCAGAGCCGATATGACTGCCCTTGTTGAAGAGGTTGACGGAGCAGAGGCAGAGGGTGCATCCATTATGTGCCTGTCCTCTCCTCAGCGTGTTGAGGTTGATGAAAACGGACACTGTGCAGCCCTCTGGATTCAGCCTCAGATAATCGGACCCATCGGCTCCGATAACAGACCCAAGCCCAGAAACGCCGCAAAGCCTGAGGTCAGAATGCCCGCAGATGTTATCATTGTCGCAGTCGGCCAGGGCATCGAAACCTTTGGCATCGATCCCACAGATGTTAATGTTAAGCGCGGAACTATCGATGCACTTCCCTCCGGTCAGCTCACAAACGATCAGGGCGTTTTTGCCGGCGGTGACTGCGTAACCGGTCCCGCAACCGTAATCAGAGCTATTGCAGCAGGTAAGGTTGCCGCAGCAAACATTGATGAGTATCTCGGCTTTGAGCATATCATCACAACGGATGTTGAGGTTCCCAGCCCCAGCTTTGCTCATAAGATTCCCCATGGAAGAATAAACCCCGTTGAGCGCGAGGCATGTGACAGAAAATGCGATTTTGAGTGCATTGAGTATACAATGTCTGCCCAGGGAGCAGAACAGGAATCCTCCAGATGCCTGCGTTGTGACCACTTCGGCTACGGAAACTTCAGAGGAGGACGTAAAGACAGATGGTAAAGCTTACAATAGATAACAGAGAGGTCATTGTTCCCGAGGGAACAACCATTCTTGACGCAGCAAAGACCGTTAACATTGAGATACCTCATCTCTGCTACCTCAAGGACTTAAATGAAATTGCCGCATGCAGAATCTGCGTTGTAGAGGTTGAAGGCAAGGATGTCCTTGTAACCTCATGCAACAACGTTGTATGCGAAGGCATGGTTATTTACACCAACAGCCCCCGTGTCCGTAAGTCCAGACGTACAACAATGCAGCTTATTCTTTCCCAGCACGATTGCTCCTGCCCCTCCTGTGTCAGAAGCGGCAACTGTGCTCTCCAGAAGACCGCAAACGACCTTAACATTTTTTCCGAGGCATATCCCAAGGATGTAAAGATAATCCCCTGGGACAAGAAGTCTCCCCTTATCCGCGATGCCGCCAAGTGCATAAAGTGCATGCGCTGCATTCAGGTATGCGACAAGATTCAGTCCGTTGATATCTGGGAAGTAACCGGTACCGGCGGAAGAACCAGCGTAGGCGTTTCCGGAAACAGAACCTTAAGCAACACCGAGTGCACCTACTGTGGTCAGTGCGTAACCCATTGCCCCACTGCCGCCCTTCGTGAGAGAGATGATACAGCTCTTGTTATGAACGCAATCAACGACCCGAAGAAGGTAACCATAGTTCAGGTTGCACCTGCAGTCAGAGCCGCATGGGGCGAAAATCTGGGACTTTCCAGAGAAGAGGCAAGCGCCGGC